>CAYNRI010000011.1:32016-44200 GCA_964399575.1 uncultured Rikenellaceae bacterium | reverse complement strand
CTAAGTCTTGCTCGGCTACCAATTACGACACATCCGCGAAAAAATCCCCGCAAAATTATAGAAAATTAAGTAAATAACAAACAGGATAATTCACCTTCTCAATTCAAAGCTCTTGCCAAGGTATACTTTTCTTACAAGTTCATCTTCAGCCAGTTGGGATGAAGTGCCTGATTTCAGTATACTTCCCTCGAAAAGCAGGTAAGCACGGTCGGTTATTGAGAGGGTCTCATGTACGTTATGATCTGTTATCAGGATACCGATATTCTTATTCTTGAGATGAGAAACAATGCCCTGTATATCTTCGACAGCTATAGGATCTATTCCGGCAAAAGGTTCATCGAGAAGGATGAATTTAGGTTTTAATGCAAGAGCTCTTGCTATTTCCGTCCTCCTTCTTTCACCTCCAGAAAGCTGAATACCTTTACTTTTTCTTATTTTCTGAAGACCGAATTCAGATAAGAGCGATTCAAGTCTCTCAGCCTGTTCATATTTTGAAAACTCCGAAAGTTCAAGTACTGCACGTAAATTGTTTTCTACTGACAGGTTCCTGAAGACTGAAGCCTCCTGGGCAAGATATCCTATTCCTCTGCGGGCTCTCATATATACAGGAAGGGCTGTAATATCCTCATTATCAAGATATATTTTTCCTTCCCTGGGTCTGATAAGACCCACAATCATGTAAAAGGAAGTCGTTTTACCGGCACCATTAGGGCCAAGAAGACCGACTATTTCCCCTTGTTCAACCTCAATCGATACATGGTCAACAACAGCACGTTTGTGATATTTCTTTACCAGGTTTTCGGTGTAAAGCTTCATGGGATGTCAGGTTGTCTCTTGTGCAGTCTCGCCGGAAGAATTTTCTTCCATGAACTCTTTATGATCCTTTTCCTTCTTTTTAATCACCCTTGCCGAGATCCCTATGCTTATCTCATAAAGCAGAAGAAGAGGTAAAGCAACAAGTGTCTGGGAGAACACATCAGGTGGCGTTATTATGGCAGAAAGGATAAAGATCACAACAATTGAATGTTTACGGTATTTCCTCATGAATTCAGGTGTGATAATACCTATCTTGGTAAGGAAAAAAGCAACTATCGGAAGTTCGAATATTAATCCCGTTGCCAGACAGATTGATGTCAGGGTCCCGATATAGGATCTGATATTGATCTGATTAACGACATCTGCACTTACCTGATAGGAGCTCAGGAAATGGATCGAAAGAGGTGTCAGAAGGAAATATCCGAACATCACACCTACAAAAAAGAGTCCTGATGATGCAAGGACAGCACCACGGGCATGTCTGGCTTCATTTGCAAGCAAAGCAGGCCTGAAAAAACTCCAGAATTCACGAATCACAAAAGGAAAAGCTGCAATAAGTCCGGCGACAAGAGCAACAACAATGTGGGTTGTTATCTGCCCCGCCATTTTAATACTTATCAGGTTTAGCTGTTGTTTATTTATACAGAGGATTTCAGGGTTGCTTAAATTCAATTTTACAGCAAGAAAATGACTGAAATTGCATAATAATCTGTTGGTGAGGAATGAAGGATCCTTGGGAGCCAGTATTATTCTGTCAAAGAGCACGTTTTTGAATACAAAAGCAACAATCATGAAAACAACTATCGCAATTACAGAACGGATAATGTGCCATCTTAATTCCTCAAGATGCTCCAGAAATGACATCTCTCCATCAGTTTTATTCCCCTTTTTCCATTTTAATGCCATAGCGCAGATTCGGATTCTTGTAAAAAATTCAGCGTGTAAAGATGATAAATCTTCTTATGTAAAACAATATCAACATTATGATATCTTGTATTAAGACTGACATTTTTGTTAATGATTATTAATAATTAGATTTTCAAATAGAAAATTATTATATTTATAAGAATGAATGGAAAGTATTTAAGACGAATAAGAGAAATTTGGGAGTTTTAGTGATGATAAGTGATCATACAATACACGAATATTTAAAAAAGTACTTTGGATTTGATACTTTTAAAGGTAATCAGGAAAAAATAATAAAGAATGTACTTGAAGAAAGGGATACATTTGTCCTTATGCCTACAGGGGGAGGCAAGTCCTTGTGTTACCAGCTACCGGCAGTTATGGGCGAGGGGACTGCAATAGTTATCTCCCCACTAATTGCACTGATGAAGAACCAGGTTGATGCAATGCGTAATTTCAGTACTAATGATGATGTCGCCCATTTTCTTAATTCCTCTCTTACAAAGACTGAGATAGCCAGGGTAAAAAATGATGTGCTGAAGCAGGGTACAAAATTGCTGTATGTAGCGCCGGAATCTCTTACAAAGGAAGAAAATATTGAATTCCTTAGAAATGTCAAGGTCTCATTCTATGCAGTAGATGAGGCTCATTGCATTTCGGAATGGGGACATGATTTCAGGCCGGAATACAGACGTATAAGGCCTCTGATCGACACTATAGGACGTTCACCGATAATAGCGCTTACAGCAACAGCCACTCCCAAAGTCCAGCATGATATCCAGAAAAACCTCGGCATTCTCCAGGCTGATGTTTTTAAATCCTCATTTAACAGGCCAAACCTCTATTACGAAGTCAAATCAAAACAGGATGTTTCAAAGGAGATAATCAAGTATATAAAGAACAATCCCGGGAAATCGGGTATAATCTATTGTCTGAGCCGTAAGAAGGTTGAGGAGATAGCTGAGATCCTGAAAGTAAATGGCATTAAAGCATTGCCCTACCATGCAGGGATGGATTCTGCCACAAGGACTCAGAACCAGGATAAATTCCTTATGGAAGAAGCAGATGTCATAGTGGCAACAATAGCATTCGGTATGGGTATCGACAAACCTGATGTTCGGTTTGTTATTCATTACGATATTCCCAAAAGCCTTGAAGGATATTATCAGGAAACAGGCCGGGCAGGTCGTGATGGAGGAGAGGGGAATTGTATTGCCTACTACAGCTATAACGATATAGTCAAGCTTGAAAAATTCATGCAGGGTAAACCAATTGCTGAACAGGAGATAGGCAAACAGCTTCTGCTGGAAACGGTCTCATATGCTGAATCATCAGTATGCCGGAGGAAGCTGCTTCTTCATTATTTCGGGGAGGAGTATCCGGATGAAAATTGTGAAGCATGCGATAATTGCCTCCATCCTAAAGACCAGTTCGAAGGAAGCGAAGCAGTTGTCAATGTGCTGGAGACAATCCTGGCAGTAAAGGAAAAATTCAAAGCCGATCATATAGCTCATATACTTTCAGGAAAAGTAACATCTGCCATCAAATCATATAAGCATAATAAGCTTGAATTCTTCGGTATAGGGGAAGAAAAGGATGAAAAATTCTGGAACATGGTTATCAGGCAGGCCCTGATAGCTAAATTCCTTACGAAGGACATAGAGAACTATGGCCTCCTCAAAGTGACCCAGGCCGGATTGGATTTTATTGAGAACCCCGGATCATTCATGCTTGCTGAAGATCATGACTATGCTGATACATCAGATGAAGAAAACGCTTTCGGGGCCAAAACGGCAGCAGTCGATGAAGAACTATTCAGTATCCTGAAAGACCTCAGAAAAAAAATATCAAAACAGAAAGATGTCCCTCCCTTTGTTATCTTCCAGGATCCGTCACTCGAGGATATGGCAATCCAGTATCCTGTAACTCTAGATGAACTTCAAAACATTTCAGGAGTGGGAGCAGGTAAGGCCCAGAGATACGGAAAAGATTTTGTTGAAATAATAAAGAAATATGTCGATGAAAAGGAGATCATCAGGCCCCTCGATATGGTTGTCAAATCTGTTATAAATAAATCGGGGATGAAAGTCTATATTATTCAAAGTATAGATATGAAACGGTCTTTTGAAGATATAGCCGAAGCTAAAGGCCTTGAGATGAACGAACTGTTATCGGAAGTAGAAGCGATAGTTAATTCAGGTACCCGTCTTAACCTTGACTACTATATTAATATGGTAGTTGATGAGGAAAGGCAACACGAAATATATTCTTATTTCAGGGAGGAGGCGGAATCCGATTCTCTCGAAGAAGCCATGAAGGAGCTGGGCAACGATTTTGAAGAGGAGGAGATAAGGCTTATGAGGATCAAGTTCCTTTCTGAAATGGGAAATTAATGTGTGGCTTTATCCCACTTATCCCTTGCAAAAACAGACCTTGCAACAACTGCAGCAACATAGAATGGATAGATTAGCTGGCAGGGAAGAAACCATCTCATCAGATGCGCTTTACAATACCTCCTGGTTGTGTTCTCAAGGATCAGGAAATCGGGAAATGATTTCAACAGAAATATACTTACAAAAACTAAAAGAACTTCGGGTCTGAAGATCCCTGTCAATAATGTGACAAGCTGGGTCAGAACAGCAAGGAATGTTACAAGCCCTGAAATAATAGTATCCCTGTCGCTGTATGCCCCGACTTTTGATATCCACCTGCTCCTCTGAACAATATATTCTTTAATTGTCTCAGAAGGTGATGTAATCATAATAGCATACTCAGATTCCAGCCACCTTATCTTTGTATAATTGTGTTTCTTCAAACCGTGAAGAAGAAATACATCATCGCCTGATGGGATCTCCGGATGCAGATTATTTACATTCTGGAGATATGCCTCCTTTCTGAAAGCAAGATTTGCCCCATTGCACATTACAGGCTGTCCTGCCACCGCTGTTCCTGCAGTAATTCCTTGCAGACCAAGGAATTCAAGCTCCTGAAAAATGTTAAAAAATCCCGGTTTGCTTTCCAGCATTACAGGACATATAAGCATATCAGGTCTGCTATCCTTTATTGAAGCAGTTATAGTACTTAACCATTTTTCCCCGGGCAGGCAATCAGCATCAGTTGTTATTATATAATTCGCTTCTGATGCCGATACACCTGTCATAATTGCCTTCTTTTTCCCACTTCCCTTATTCTTAATTACTTTCAGGTTCTTTATGCCAGTGTATCCTGCAGCAGTAATACAGGAAGGATCGGAAGAATTGTCATCCACTATTATAAGCTCGAAAAGATCACTGTCATAAGTCTGATCTTCGATACATTTTAAAAGGCGGGGAAGGGATTTCCCGGCGTTACGGCAGGGAACGATAACAGAAACAAATTCCTGGGGATTATCAGAAGAATTACTGGGTCGTATTCTTTTTAATTGCATGAATATCCTAAGCAGAAGGAAGACATAAGGGATGACAAATATGAGAAGGACCCATTCCATTTTCATTTCCTCATCCATTCGTAGAAAGAGTAGTGCTCTGAGCTCATCCCCAGTGACTCATATGTTTTCCTTGCAACTGAATTACGGGATTCAACATAAAGCCTTAATCCGGCGATATCTTTTTCTTCTGCAAGTCTTTTTATAAAAGCATACATCTTCCTGAAAACGCCTTTTCTCCTGTATTCAGGAATAACATAGACTGACTGGTACCACCATACATTGCAGTTTCTCCAGTCGCTCCACTCATAAGTTATCAGGAGTGATGCGATGGGGATTTTTTGAGCTTCGGCTACAAAATACTGACCTTTAGTATCATCGCCAAAAACAGCATAAACACCTTTAGTAACTATTTCAGTGTTAAGCGTAATTTTTTCTGTTTCCCATGCCATTTTAAGCTGGAAATCTATTATTGCCGGAGCATCTGACGGGATTGCTTTTCTGATTGTGATCATATAGTCTGATAGTCTAAGAGTCTAAGAGTCAATAGTCTCATCACCCCTTCACCTCATCACCCCTTCACCTCTTCAACCCTATAACTTTTCAACCTCTACTTATACTCGTCCCAGCTCTTAATAGCCAGATTATCAGCACCAAGTCTGCAGAAAGCAAGGATGAAGGCACTGGCCAGTCTGGCGTTTGTAATAAGAGGGACATTGTAATCAACAGCGTTTCTTCTGATTGAATAGTCATTATTAAGCTCTGAAGGGCTGAGGTCTTTAGGTATATTTATTACAAGATCTACCTTCTTCGATCTTATAAGTTCAATAGTGTTGGGTGATTTATCTTCATCTGGCCAGTATGCAACATGAGCTTCAACGCCGGCATTTTCAAGAAATTGCTGTGTACCTCTTGTGGCATAAAGCTTATGACCTCTGTCGCGGAGAGCTTTTGCGCTGTTCAGTAATTCCACTTTTGAGCGGGCAGGACCGGTTGAGAGGAGAATGCTTTTCTCCGGGACTTTGTATCCGACAGAAAACATGGCTTTAAGTATTGCTTCATAGAATCCTTCTCCTATACAGCCTACTTCTCCGGTTGATGACATATCGACACCCAGGACGGGATCGGCTTTTGCCAGCCTGGAGAAACTGAACTGAGGTGCCTTGACACCAACATAATCAAGTTCAAAGACTGATTTATCAGGTTTGGCGGCCGGAACGCCAAGCATCACTTTTGTTGCCAGTTCGATTAGGTTTGATTTAAGCACTTTTGAAACAAATGGCATGCTGCGGCTGGCACGAAGATTACATTCTATCACCTTTATATCGTTATCCCTGGCGAGATATTGAATATTAAAAGGACCTGTAATCCTGAGTTCCATGGCTATCTGTCTTGATATCCTTTTTATCCGCCTTACAGTTTCAAAATATATCTTCTGAGGAGGGAACACGATAGTTGCATCACCGGAGTGGACTCCCGCAAATTCTACATGTTCGCTTATTGCATAAGCCATTATCTCGCCATCTCTGGCAACTGCATCCACTTCTATCTCCTTGGCATTCTCAATGAATTCCGAAACAACGACAGGATATTTCTTTGATACTTTCGCAGCCAGGTCAAGATAATGGCTGAGCTCATTCTTGTTTGATACAACATTCATAGCCATACCCGACAGCACATATGAAGGTCTTATAAGAACGGGAAATCCTATCCGGTCGACAAAATCAAATATATCCTGTACTGATGAGAGCTCTTTCCATTGGGGTTGATCGACCTTAAGAATATCAAGCATCTCCGAGAACTTATGCCGGTTCTCAGCCCTGTCTATAGAAACAGGAGATGTCCCGAGCACTGGTACTTTCTCATTGTAAAGCCTCATTGCAAGATTATTGGGGATCTGTCCGCCTACAGATACAATAACACCCAGGGGATGCTCAAGATCAATTATATCAAGCACCCTTTCGAAAGTCAGCTCATCAAAGTAAAGTCTGTCACAGATGTCGTAGTCTGTGCTTACAGTCTCAGGATTGTAATTTATCATTATTGACCTGAAGCCCTCTTTCCTGATAGTATTGACAGCATTTACGGAACACCAGTCAAATTCAACACTAGAACCTATCCTGTAAGCACCTGAGCCAAGTACGATCACAGATCTTTCATCATCCTCATAATTGATATCATGTTCTGAAGCACTGTAGGTCAGGTAGAGGTAATTCGTGACTGCAGGGTATTCAGCAGCAAGGGTATCAATCTGTTTTACGTAAGGTACTATGCCCAATGATTTTCTGTATTTCCTAACCTTCAAAAGGTCGTCGTCGATCTTTGAGAGAGGGGAGTGAAGAACATGCCGGGTTATCTGAAAGTCGCTGAATCCATTTACTTTCGCATGTAGAAGCAACTCAACAGGAATACTTTCTATTGTCTTAAATACGCTAAGATCATTTTTGATTTGGATGATGTGCCTGAGCTTGTACAGGAACCATTTATCTATCTTTGTAAGTTCATAGATCTTCTCAACCGGCATACCCTTATCAAGTGCCTCAGCTATTGAGAATATCCTCATGTCGGTTGGTTCGGACAGCTCCTTCTCGATTTCATCAAACTTCAGTTCCCTGTTTCCTGTAAAACCATGCATGCCCATTCCAATCATTCTGAGACCTTTCTGTATGGCTTCTTCAAAAGTCCGGCCGATAGCCATCACTTCTCCCACGCTCTTCATGCTGCTTCCAATTGCATGGGATACTCCATGGAATTTATTGAGATCCCAGCGTGGTATTTTACATACTATATAATCGAGAGCCGGTTCAAAACATGCAGTTGTTGTTTTTGTAACAGAGTTCTTCAGTTCATGAAGGCCATATCCTATTCCCAGCTTTGCTGCAATGAAGGCAAGGGGATAACCTGTGGCCTTTGAGGCCAGGGCGCTGGAACGTGAGAGGCGGGCATTCACTTCAATCACCCTGTAGTCTTCCGAGTCAGGAGCCAGTGCATATTGGACATTACATTCACCCACAACACCTATATGTCTTATTATTCTTATTGACAGCTCTCTCAGTTTGTGATATTCGTTGTTTGTAAGGGTCTGGGAAGGAGCTACAACTATACTCTCTCCGGTATGTATCCCGAGAGGATCGAAGTTTTCCATATTACAGACTGTTATACAGTTGTCATATCTGTCACGGACAACTTCATATTCCACTTCCTTCCATCCTTTCAGTGACTCTTCAACAAGTAACTGGTTAGTATAGGAGAAAGCCCTTGATGCAAGAGCACTCAGTTCATCAGCTGATGAAGCAAATCCGCTTCCCTGTCCGCCAAGAGTAAATGCTGAACGAATAATCACAGGGTAACCCAGACCTGCGGCAGCTTTTAAAGCGTCTTCAGCACTGCTTACTGCAATGCTCCGTGGAGTGCTTACGTTTATTTCATTAAGCTTCCTCACAAACAGTTCACGATCCTCTGTATCATTTATTGCAGATACCGGGGTTCCAAGGACTCTAACATTATACTTATCAAAGACGCCAGCCCTGTACAATTCAGTCCCGCAGTTAAGTGCTGTCTGTCCTCCGAATGAAAGCAGTATGCCATCAGGTTTTTCCTTCCTTATTACCTGCTCTACAAAAAAAGGCGTTACAGGCAGGAAATAGATCTTGTCAGCCAGTTCTTCAGATGTCTGAACCGTTGCTATGTTCGGATTTATAAGTACTGTCTGTATTCCTTCTTCTCCCAGCGCTTTCAGAGCCTGTGATCCCGAATAGTCAAATTCTCCTGCTTCCCCTATTTTAAGTGCACCTGATCCAAGGATAACTACCTTTTTAATGTCGTCTCTCATCTTCCTGATTTGGGGCTAAAAATAGTATAAAAATTTATTCTGCCGTTTTGCAGATAAAAAAAATGAATATATTTGCAAAATTATTGAATAAATATGCAAAAAGCAAAACGACTTCCGGTGATAGAGAAAATAATCACAGAGGAGAATATTTCTTCTCAGGAATTATTGCTTAAGCGGCTGAGTGCAAAAGGCATCAGCTGTACCCAGGCTACTTTATCACGCGACTTACGGCAGTTGGGAGCAGGCAGGGTGGCAGATGGCAAGGGTGGATACAGATATGCGATTGCCGAAAATCAGGGCGCTCCTGTATCCCTGCCCGGTAATATCCAGTTATTACCGGTTATTCGTGATATTGTTGATGCAAGGGGACTGATTGTGATAAGAACACTGCCGGGTAATGCAAGCAACACTGCCTTTTATATAGACAATTCTTCAAGATATGAGATTGCCGGAACAATTGCAGGGGATGATACAATTCTTATAATCCCGAGGGACGGGATTACAAATCCACAGGTACACACCTGTCTTGAGATCATTCTGCCGGGGCTCCATGAACAGGTGAGGAAAAACAGGCCGGGATTTTTGAATCAATAATCATAGAACTATAATTTAATACAAACAACAAAATGAAAGAAAAAGTGATATTAGCCTACAGCGGAGGGCTTGATACTTCAGTTATTCTGAAATGGCTTATTGAAAAGGATTATGATGTGGTTGCCTTTGTGGCTGATGTCGGACAGGCTGAGAATTTTGAAGAATGCGAAAGGAAGGCCTTGCTTCTTGGCGCTTCGAAAGTAATAATATCTGATCTCAAGAAGGAATTTGTCGAGAATTATGTATTCAAGGCAATAATGGCAAATGCCATCTATGAAGACAGGTATTTGTTAGGCACAGCACTTGCAAGGCCACTGATAGCAAAGAAACAGATCGAAGTTGCCAGGCAGGAAGGAGCTACTGCTGTGGCTCATGGTGCAACAGGCAAAGGCAATGACCAGGTGAGATTTGAGCTTTGTTACTATGCTCTTATGCCGGGAGTGAAAGTAATATCGCCCTGGAAGGATAAGGAATTCCTTACTCAGTTCAAAGGCAGGACAGATCTGCTGAAATATGCGTCTGAGAGAAAGATACCTGTAAAAGCAAGTATAGACAAACCTTACAGCGAAGATGAGAACCTGATGCATATAAGTCATGAAGCCGGTGTCCTTGAGGATCCTATGTATACCCTGAATAAGAACATGCTTGAAAAAATGGTAATGCCGCAGGATGCACCTGATAGGGAAACACGGATAGTAGTACATTTCAGGAACGGACTGCCTGTAAAAGTCGTAAACAAGGAAGACGGCACTGTCAAGGAGGATCCCTATGAAATGTTTGTGTACCTGAATGAGATAGCAGGCAGGAACGGGATAGGACTTCTTGATATGGTTGAAAACAGGTTCGTTGGTATTAAATCACGAGGCGTTTATGAGACTCCTGCAGCAACTGTTTTGCATATTGCCCACAAGGATATTGAAGGTATAGCAATGGACAGGGAAGTAATGAGGCTTGTAAGTATGCTTACCCCGAAATTTGCAGAACTCATTTATAATGGTTTCTGGTTCAGTCCTGAGATGGATTTTCTGATGGCAGCAATTCAGAAAAGCCAGGAACTAATTGACGGGAGCGTTCATCTCTGCCTGTATAAAGGCAATGTTATAATTGAAGGAAGAGACTCTCCTTCTTCATTATATAACAGTAAGCTTTCAAGCATGGATATCGAGGGTGGATTTGACCAGACTGACAGCAAGGGATTTATCAAGATAAATGCTATCAGGCTGATGGCTCACAGGGCGATTGTTGAAGAGAGCAGGGGGAGGTGAGAAGAGGGTGCAAGATGCAAGGTGCAAGGTAATCAAAGCTCCATACCCTGCACCCTGCAACATATAATAACGGTCATAATTTTAACATCAAGGATATATGAAACTATGGGAAAAAGGAATTGATCCTGAACCTGCAATAATTGAATTCACTGCAGGGCGGGACAGACAAACAGATCTGCATCTGACCAAATGGGACATAATAGGATCGATGGCTCATGTTATTATGCTTAACGATGTAGGACTTATTGATGACGATGAGAAGAATGATATGCTGAAGGCTCTTCATTCTCTTTTCGTCCGGGATGAAGAGGGAACTCTTGTGATAGAGAAGGATGTTGAGGATATTCATTCCCAGATTGAAAAGGAGATGGCATCAATACTTGATACTACAGGAAAGAAGATCCACACAGGAAGGTCGAGGAACGACCAGGTTCTTGTTGACATAAGATTATATACAAGGGAGGAGATAGATATATTAGCTGTTCTTATCAGCAGACTTTTCAATAAGCTGCAATCGCTAAGTGATCAGTACAGAGAAGTACTGATCCCGGGCTATACTCACATGCAGCCTGCAATGGTCTCATCGTTTGGATTATGGTTTGGCGCCTATGCAGAATGTCTGTGCGATGATCTTTTGCTTTTAAGCGGAGCCAGGGCAATCAATAATACAAACCCGCTTGGAACAGCTGCAGGTTATGGTACTACCCTCCCGTTGAACAGAAAACTTACATCTGGACTGCTGGAGTTTGATGAATTGCTATATAATTCAGCATATGCAAGCCTGAGCAGGGGCAAGGTTGAGATGGCCGTTGCCTCGGCTGTGTCATCACTTGCTCAGACTCTCTCGCGATTCTCGATGGATATATGTCTTTATATGAGCGCTGAGTTCCGCTTCATAGATTTTCCTGATGAGTATATAACAGGTTCAAGTATAATGCCTCAGAAGAGAAATCCGGATGTTTTCGAGCTGATCCGGGGGCGTTCAAATATTCTTCAGACACTGCCCGGTCAGGTGGCGATGCTGACTTCAAATCTTCCATCAGGATACAACCGCGACCTGCAGCTGTTGAAGCAACTTATATTCGATGCCTTTGCAGATATTAAGGAGTCAATAGAGATAATGTTACTGATGCTGAATAATATCAGGATAAGGAAAAACATTACTGATAATCAACTCTATAACACTATATTCAGCACCGAGGAGGTGAACAGGCTTGTAAAGGAGGGGATACCTTTCAGAGATGCATATAAAGCAGTATCTGAGATGGTCAGGAATTCGTCATTCTCAAAAACATCAATAAAAGATTATGTTCACGAAGGGAGTATAGGCAATCTGTGCAATGAGGA
>CAYNRI010000011.1:12589-31916 GCA_964399575.1 uncultured Rikenellaceae bacterium | reverse complement strand
TCATTTGTCTTGTCATTTATATTAATGAAAAGTGGATCCCAGTCTTTCCCGAGAGTCCTGTTATCGACTGCAAAACCATGATTCTGGGAAGTAATATAAGCTTTGCCTGTTGTTAATTCCAGTACCGGCTGGTTATGGCTTCTGTGTCCGTACTTCAGTTTATATGTATCTGCCCCGGAGGCAAGGGCCATAAGCTGGTTGCCAAGACATATTCCGAACACGGGGATATCCTTTTCAAATGAACGTTTTATATTTTCAATTGTCTTATTGCACATCTTCGGATCGCCGGGCCCGTTGCTTATGAACAATCCGTCAAATTCACAGGTATTGAAATCATAGTCCCAGGGCACTCTGGTAATTGTTGTATTATATCTGAGCAGGCTTCTGATTATATTATACTTAACGCCGCAGTCGACAAGTAATATCCTGTATTTTCCTGATCCGTAAGTCTTTACCTCGCGGGTGCTGACTTCAGCCACCAGGTTCACCTTGTTCGGATCATAAAAGGATATATGAGTGTCCTCCTGTTCAATTTTCCCAAGCATAGCACCCTTTTCTCTTATCCTTTTTGTAAGGGCTCTTGTATCTATCCCATAGATTCCCGGCACATTATTTCTTTTAAGCCATTCATCGAGACTTTCGGAAGCATTCCAGTGACTGTATTCAAAAGAATAATCAGAAACTATTAGTCCCGCAATATGTATTGAGGATGATTCATAGAAGCGGTAAAGGTTATTTTCCTCACTCTTCGCCGGAGCCCCGTAATTGCCAACCAACGGATATGTCAGACAGAGGATCTGTCCACGGTATGAAGGATCTGTCAGGCTTTCTGGGTATCCAGTCATTGCTGTGTTAAAAACAACCTCTCCGGCAACAGCAACTTCCGATCCAAAAGATCTTCCGTAATAAACAGTTTCGTCTTCCAGTGTGAGTTTTACTTTTTTTCTGCTTTCCATCTGTATTGAAATAATTATCTGATAGCTGCAACAGCTTTTCCAATTTTGTTCATTGCTTCTTCAACTTTTTGAAATGAAGTCGCAAGGTTCATTCGCATAAACCCGGCTCCTCCCGGGCCGAATTGTAATCCTTCATTCAGGCCTACTCCTGCATTCTTTACAAAGAAATCCTGTAACTCTCTGGTATTCAAAGGCAGTCTTTTGCAATCAAGCCATATCATATATGTTCCTTCCGGTTTTACAGGTACTATCTCCGGAATGAAGTCATTACAATAGCTTATCACAAAACTGACGTTCCGTTCTATGTAATCCATAAGCGAATCGACCCATTTATGGCCTTCAGTATAAGCTGCTATTGATGCTTCAGTACCGAAAATATTTCCGTTCCCGATATGAAGGTCATCAATCTTCTTTTTGAAGTATTTCCTTAAAACAGGATTTGAAATAATGACCGACGATGTTGATAACCCGGCAAGATTGAATGTTTTGCTGGGAGCAATGCACGTCACTGTTATGTCAGCAATCTCTTCTGATATATTTGCAACTGGTGTATGAGTAAACCCGGGCAATATAAGATCGCAATGTATCTCATCAGATAGAATTATTATTTTGTTTTCCAGGCAGATCCCGGCAAGCTCCTTAAGTTCACTGATTGACCATACTCTTCCTACCGGGTTATGAGGGTTGGAGATGATTATCATTTTTGTCTTTTCAGTGATTGATGAAAGGAGTCCGTTAAAATCCATTGCCCATTTATTATCCTTTATAACAAGCTGGTTATAAATAAGATCGCGGCCGTGGCTTTCAACAGCTGAAAAGAAAGGGAAATAGACGGGTGGCTGGACAATGACAGAATCGCCCGGTCTTGTGAATGCAAGAGTGCTTAGATTGAGTGCCGGGACAATTCCAGGGCTGAAGCAGATCCACTCCTTTTCAATACTCCATTTATGACGATCAAGGAGCCATTGGGCAATTGAATTTAAATATTCCGGAGGGCGGAATGAATAACCGAAGATCTCGTGTTTTAGCCGGCTTTTCAGTCTTTCGACAATGAAGGCAGGAGTTTTAAAATCCATATCCGCGACCCACATCGGAATTATATCATTCCTTCCGAAGATCTCTTGCCGGAGGTCATACTTGACAGAATCAGTTCCCTCCCTGTTGATAATCTCATCGAATACCCAATCCATCAGATAACCCGGGAAATATGGGCCGAAGATATGTAAAAATAAGTTACAAAGATGAAGCCGGCGTTTAATTAGTCGCTGACACTCCAGGCACTCCAGACACTTTCGGCACTCGAAACTAAAGGAACTGATTAGTTATTAATTTATTGATCAGATTTTTCAGGGATTCTCCAAATATCAGTATCCTGATGGCCTATATTTAATATTTATTATTACTTTTATGGGAGTTTTTTTATGAATATTTAATTAAAAATAACCCAATATGAAAAAGACGATTGCAGCATTATTACTTCCTTTTCTAATGTTTGGTTTTTTAAGTCTCAATTCCTGCAAAAGCAAGAAGCAGAAAGAGATAAAGAAAGTAGAGATGGAGCAGGTAAAAACAATTGAAGGGCAGATTGAATCAAATGTTTATCCGCTACCCACATCTGCTGAAGTCATTGATATGCTAAAAGATCTTGAAGTAGGATACATTTTTGGGATAACAAATCCTGTTGATAATTCGAAGAAATATTTCAGCAGCACTTCAAAGGCAATAAACCTTGGAGTGTATGGTGCTGATCTGAGTTATGCTACCTTGTACAATATACAGCAGGAGGTTATAAATTATCTTGATGCAATCAGAGTTCTGGCAAATGAACTTAACATGTCACAGATTTACGATGAGACTCTTTACGACAAGATCAAGTTGAATTTTGACAACAGGGATGAGTTAGTAAAGATACTGACAGGAGCCTTCGAAAAAACTTATGCCTATCTGAGTGATAATCAGCAGCAGGCACTTGCATTGCTTGTAGTTGGCGGTGCCTGGGTTGAAGGTATGTATCTGACGACACATGTCTCGGAAGCAGCATATCAGTTAGCCGGGATTTCAAAGAACCTCCTTGAACAGAAGAAATCATTTGAGCTCTATCTCGAAATTACAAAGCCATATGAGAGTGATCCGGCGCTGAGTGATTTCCTGAAGAAGCTGGAACCTGTACAAAGCGTTTATAACGGACTTGGGACCAGTCTTACAGAACAGAATATAAAGGACCTTACAAAAGTTATTGAAGTTGTCCGGGCCCAGATTGTCGAGCAATAATCAGGTTAAAATATGACCGCACGGACTTTTATTTTGCGGTCTTCTTTTCGACAGCTATTTTATGAGGGAGTCAGTTTTATTGGCTTTGATACATATTTTTGCCATTGTCTCAACGGTTAATCCGCTTGGGATCACATCACGTGGTAAAAAGATACTCCGCAGTTATTTAAGAAGATATTTGAACAGAGAACTTGAAGAGGAGTATTTTGCTCTCTTTGAGAACAATCTTGAATTTTATTCAAATGAGCTTAAAAGTGTCGATAAGTCGGAACTTGCAGATGAAGATTCTCTCATATCATTTCAGATCACAAATATCTGCCGGCAGATAAAGAAAGGGCTTTTTATTGAGGAAAGAATGCTGGTTTTCCTCCAGCTGATGGAGTTCGCATATGAGGATGGGCAGGTATCTGAGCAGGAAAAAACGATAATTGATATAGTTGTCAGGACTTTCAACATCCCGAAAAAGGAATACAATAATGCAGCAGCCTTTATGGTGGGAAGAAATTTTGACGATATCTCCACCGACTGCGTTCTTGTTATTGAAGGAGATGACCCTGAGTCGTCAGGATCAGCGATCTATAAAAACTATGATAAATGGCGTCACCTGAGGATAAAAGGTTTCAAAGGATTGCTTATTGTTCTTAATATTGAAAGTACCGGAACTCTGCTCTTTACTTATGACGGTCCCCTTACCCTGTACTTCAAGGGGAGGGATATTATTGCCTGCAGACCTTACCTTCTTGAGAGAGGCGTTAATATAAAAGGTGTGGGCCTTGATCCAATTTATTACTCAAGGATCTATAAAAAGTTTGTTTCGAGGAAATTCCCTGAAAAGGTAGTCTTCGAAGGTCATGATGTTGAATATCTCTTTAAGAATTCCGAAAACGGGGTAAGAAAAATGAATTTCCGGGTTGAATCCGGGAATCTGATAGGAATAATGGGCGGAAGCGGTGTCGGGAAGAGTACCCTGCTGAACCTCCTTCATGGGAAACTAAAACCTACTACCGGGAATATTTATGTTAATGGTTATGACATTAATGCCGAATCAGAAGAAATAAAAGGGCTGATAGGATATGTCCCTCAGGATGACATGCTTATTGAAGAGCTGACAGTTTATCAGAACCTTTTTTACAATGCGAAGCTCTGTTTTGGGGATTATACGCTTGAACAGATCGATGCTACAATCGAAAAAGTGCTTATCGATCTCGATCTGCTGGAGATAAAAGATCTTCAGGTTGGTGATGTCATGAACAAGAAAGTAAGCGGAGGGCAAAGGAAGAGACTCAATATCGGACTCGAACTGATGCGGGAACCTGTTGTTCTTTTCATTGATGAACCCACTTCAGGACTCTCCTCATTCGATTCAGAGAAAGTGATGATTCTCCTGAAGAACCAGGCCCTCAGCGGTAAGCTGATATTTGCAATAATTCATCAGCCTTCTTCAGATATCATAAAGATGTTTGACAAGCTCTGGCTTGTTGATAAAGGTGGCTACATGATCTATGACGGTGATCCCGTGGAGGCTCTTGTTTATTTCAAGACTGAAACATCGCAGGCTAATGCTTCTGAAAGCGAGTGTCCTAATTGCGGAAACATCGAAACCGAAAGCATTCTTCATATAGTTGAAGTCAAAGTTATCAATAATGAAGGATTACCAGGCAAAGACAGGCAGGTGAGTCCCCTGGAATGGTACGGGAAGTACAGGAAAAAAATGATGCCTGTCCTTGAAAGCAATCCGGAGAAATTGCCAGTTGTAAAAAGCAATTTCAAAGTACCGAAGAAGTCGGACCAGATCAGGACATTCATAAAACGGAATCTCACACGTAAACTGGCTGACAGGCAATACATGATGATCAACCTTCTTGAAGCACCTCTACTTGCATTGATCCTTGGATATATTTCGAGATATAGTGAGAATGGAACATATCTCTTCTCAGCTAATATCAATTATCCCGTGTTCCTGTTTATGTCAATAATTGTGGCTCTTTTCATCGGCCTTACTGTTAGTGCTGAAGAAATATACAGGGACAGAAAGATACTTGAGAGGGAGAAATTCCTCAACCTCAGCAGGTTAAGTTATCTTTTCTCGAAGATCAATTTTTTGTTTGCCTTGTCAGCTATCCAGACCCTTTCATTTGTAATTGTTGCGAACTTAATACTTGAAGTAAGGGGAATGCTCCTGAGTCACTGGCTCATACTTTTTTCAACAGCCTGTTTTGGAAATCTGTTAGGTCTTAACATATCTGCCGGCATGAGAACCGCCGTCAGCATATATATTCTGATACCCTTGCTGCTTGTGCCACAGCTTCTGCTTGGCGGAGCTATGATAAAATTTGATGAATTGCCAAGATACCTGAGCAGGAAGGTCTATGTGCCTGTTATAGGGGATATTATGGGCACAAGATGGGCTTATGAAGCTATCTGTGTTGAGCAGTTTAAGAGCAACCGTTTTGAGAGGCCATATTTTAAAATTGAAATGGAAAAAAGCCAGGCAGACTGGAATACCTCTTTCCTGATCCCGACCCTGAAAGTAAAGGTTAATCAATGTATAAGAGCCGGAAAAGATCCTGATTACAGGGAACAATCGGAAATAAACCTGACAAAACTTAATTATCATATTAAGGAGCTTTCTGATCTGTCAGGCATCCAGCCGGGAACCTGGTTTAAGAGTATGAAATATGATGCATTCAACGAGATTGTTGGTGATGATGCAACTTTTTATCTCGACAGTCTGAGCGGTTATTTCAGATCGGTAAGCAGAAAGAATTCCGATGCGCGTGATTCAATGATCAAAATAAAAGAGGCTGAAGTAGGGAAGGAAGGCTTCTTACGGTTAAGGGAGAGAGATTATAACGAGCGTCTGGCAGATCATGTACTCAACAGGCTGGCTACAAGCAAGATCTACGATTCAGATTATATGAACAGGCTCATACAGAAATCAGATCCGATCTTTATGAAACCAGGATCAAAAATTGGAAGAGCTCATTTTTTTGCACCTTATAAGCAGCTTGGCAGTCTTAAGATAAGCACCCTTTTTTTCAATACATTTATGATCTGGTTAATGACGATATTCCTGTTCATTTCATTATATTACAACCTATTGAAACGTTTTATTGTCTTTCTTGAAACGTTGAAGTTGCCTATATGGCGGAAATTCGGCAGAGAGCTGCTGCGGGTCTGAAATATATTGCTTCCCAATGAATAAAATAAGACCAAAGAAAAATCTCGGACAACATTTCCTTAAGGACGGGAATATTGCTGCGAGAATTGTTGACTCTCTTACCGGAGAAGGTTACAAGTCTGTACTTGAGATCGGCCCCGGAACCGGGATACTGACAGAATTAATCCTGAAAAGAGGTTTTCCTGATTTCAGGGTAATTGAAATAGATAATGAGTCATTTTATTACCTCAGGGAAAAATATCCGCAGTTAAGTGAAATAATAAGAGGGGATTTCCTCAATATGGATCTTGATTCGTTCTTTACAGATAAGCTGGCTGCAATAGGTAATTTCCCTTATAATATCTCCACCCAGATACTTTTTAAGATCCTGGATCATCGTGACAGGGTTGTGGAGGTTTGTGGTATGTTCCAGAAAGAGGTAGCTGAAAGGATCTGTGCTTCACCTGGTTCAAAGACTTATGGGATTCTGAGTGTACTGATAAATGCTTATTACACAACAGAATACCTTTTTACAGTAGATCCTGATGTATTTATCCCGCCACCGAAGGTCAGATCAGGTGTAATACGGCTGAGGCGTAATACAGTTGAGGCACTTGATTGTGATGAAGCATTGTTTTTAAGGGTTGTCAAAGCTGCATTCAACCAGAGGCGAAAGACACTCCGAAATTCGATAAGGGCAGTGTTCAAACTGAGGAATGAAGATTATAAAGATCTCATTTTAAGACCTGAACAATTATCAGTTGATAAGTTTGTAAGCCTGACAAACTGGGTGAAAGATAATATGATCCTATCCGAATGAATACCCGATAGCATCGACAGGATTCATTTTTGCAGCAGAATATGCAGGTGCGTAGCCTGCAACTACACCAATTACTCCTGATACAAAGATTGCAAGCAGAATATTTCCGATTGTGAGATGCATATTCAGATCATACAGGTAATTGACAAAAAGTGTTGCAATGAATATCAGGAATAATCCGAATATCCCTCCCAGTATCGAAAGAATAACAGATTCAACGAGGAATTGCTGAAGGATAAAGAATCGTTTAGCACCCAGAGCTTTCTGGATCCCGATCATATTTGTCCTTTCCCTGACTGAGACGAACATGATATTGGCTATACCGAATCCGCCAACAAGTATGGCAAATCCTCCGATCAGCCAGCCTCCAAGGTTGATCCCTGCAAAGACAGCATCAAATCCCTGAGACAGCATCGTTGCATTGTTTACCGAGAAGTTATTTTCTTCAGTAGGCTTCAATCGCCTTGAAGCTCTTAGTATCATTATTACTTCATCAGATAATTCCTGTACGGGAACATTATTTTTTGCCTTTATTATCATCTGGTTATCCGAGAACCTGTTACGTATATTAATAAAGGCTGTTCCGAATTTCATCGGGACAATTGTAATCTGGTCAATATTGGTTAGCGAAACTGCCCCCTGTCCTTCCTTTTTAAGAACACCTGTTATTCTTGCTTTTCGCCCGGCAATTGTTATTTCCTTGTCAACAGGATTTGCATTTTCAAAAAGTTCTTCAGCAATTTCAGCACCAAGTACAGCTACATTGCTTGCACTTGAAAATTCAGAAGCAGAGAAATACCTTCCCTTATCTATCTCAAATGCCAGAACTTTTTCAAGATCATCTGTTACTGCAGCTACTACTGCATCATTTGCTATATTATTCCTGTATTTTATTCTCTCTGATTCGCCTACAACAAGTGATATTGCCTCTGCTTTCACTGATTTATCCTTTATGGCCTGGTAATCCCGCAAAGAAACAGAAGGCCATCTTATTATATCCCAGTATTCAATGTTTGAATCGAAAGCCCAGGGAAATTTCTGAACATAAATGACATTGCTCCCCATTGAGTCAATACTTTCGCGTATTGATTTTTCCATCCAGTCGAGGACTGTAAAAACAGATATTATACAGAAAATGCCAATCGTTATTCCAAAAAGAGAAAGGAAAGTTCTTAATTTGTTGACTACTATCGAGTTAATCGCGAACAGGAATCCTTCTTTGAAAAGTCTTAAAAACATTTTAATTCTTAATTATTCTGATTGGAGATCAAAGATACTAAAATTCGCAAGACTCAAATTTTAATCTGCAACAAAGTGAAAACAGGGATAATGATGTTTTTATTTATTGGCGTTAATAAAAAAATATCTATTTTTACTGGCCCGAAGAAACTTTGTCTGGCAACCGTAATTATCAGTTAATGAGTGAGAAAAAAATCAATAATGCTTTAATTTCTGTTTTTTGTAAAGATGGGCTGGATCAGATCGTTAAAGCACTTCATGACCTTGGTATAAAGATATATTCAACCGGAGGCACATTTAATTTCATAAATGATCAGGGAATATCGGCTGAAAAAGTAGAGGATCTTACAACTTATCCTTCTATTCTCGGTGGCAGGGTAAAAACACTTCATCCATCGGTTTTCGGTGGCATCCTTGCGCGTCGGGGAAATAAGAATGATCTTGAGCAGTTATCCAGATACAAGATCCCCGAGATAGACCTTGTAATAGTAGATCTCTATCCTTTTGAAGAGACTGTCAGAAGTGTAAATGATGAACAGGAGATCATTGAAAAGATTGATATAGGAGGTATCTCTCTTATAAGAGCTGCTGCTAAAAACTATAATGACGTCTTAATAATCCCGGGGAGGGAGCAATATCCGGGTTTGCTTTCCCTTCTCAAAGAGAAGAAAGGTTATAGCAATCTGAATGAAAGGAGGCATTATGCCGCTGAAGCATTCCTTGTCTCATCCGGTTACGATACAGCAATTTTCAGGTATTTCAACCTGAAGGAGGGGATAACAGCATTCAGGGAAAGCATTAATGCTAATTACTCTTTAAGATATGGAGAGAATCCTCATCAGAAAGGAATATTTTTCGGCGATCCGGACCAGCTGTTTGAAAAAATGCACGGGAAAGATATCTCCTATAATAACCTGCTTGATATAGAATCGGGTCTTAACCTTATTGATGAATTCGAAAGCACTACTGTAGTTATAATAAAGCATAATAACGCGTGTGGGGTTGCTACGCGCGACAATCTTTCGGATGCATGGCAGGCGGCTCTGGCTTGCGATCCTGTATCAGCCTATGGAGGGATAATTGTAACAAATGTTACAATTGATGAGGCCACTGCAGAACTGATAGATAAGGTCTTTTTTGAGATAATAATTACTCCCGGTTATTCCGGAAGGGCTCTTGAGATACTCAGTCAGAAAAAGAACAGGATAATTTTAAAGAGGAAATTTTCGGGAACAAGTGATTACAGCTACAAGTCCTTGCTTAACGGAGTTATCTGGCAGGAGAGGGACAGGGCAACCGAGACGGCAAAGGATTTGAAGCCTGTGACACAGAGATTGCCAGGTCAGGAAGAAGTTGATGACCTGATCTTCGCAAACAAGATCGTTAAACACAGTAAATCGAATGCTATAGTGCTGGCAAAAAACCTTCAGTTATGTGCCAGCGGTATCGGTCAGACCTCGAGAGTTGACGCTCTCAAACAGGCTATTGATAAGGCCAGGCTTTTTGGTTTCGATCTGGCAGGATCGGTTATGGCATCAGATGCATTCTTCCCTTTCCCCGATTGTGTTGAGATAGCTCATAAGGCAGGCATAAGGGCAGTTGTCGAGCCTGGAGGATCTGTCCGGGATCAGACCTCGATAGATTACTGCTCGGCAAATGGTATTGCAATGGTTTTTACCGGAGTCAGACATTTTAAACATTAATAATAAATTAATTTCTCATTAGATGGGACTATTTTCATTTTTGACACAGGAGATTGCTATAGACTTAGGAACAGCGAATACTGTTGTAATACATAATGACAAGATCGTAGTTGATGAACCTTCGATAGTCGCAATTGACAAGAATACGGGAAAGCTCATTGCCATCGGTGAAACAGCAAGGCAGATGCATGGGAAAACACATGAGAATATTAAAACTATAAGACCTTTACGCGATGGCGTGATAGCCGATTTCAATGCAGCTGAATTGATGATACGGGGTATGGTGAAGATGATAAATAAGGGGCCAAAGCTGTTCTCTCCATCGTTGAAAATGGTTGTCGGGATCCCTTCAGGCAGCACTGAGGTTGAAATAAGAGCTGTAAGAGATTCCTCTGAACATGCGGGAGGCCGCGATATATATATCATTTACGAACCAATGGCTGCTGCTATAGGAATAGGTCTTGATGTTGAAGCTCCTGAAGGATCTATGGTAATTGATATCGGAGGAGGTACAACCGAGATAGCTGTAATTGCCTTGGGCGGTATTGTCTGCAATAAATCAATAAGAATTGCCGGAGATGGATTTACTGCTGATATTCAGGCTTATATGAGGCATCAGCACAATATAAAGATAGGGGAGAAAACAGCTGAAGATATTAAGATAGCCGTTGGCGCAGCTCTTCCTGATATCGATAACCCTCCACCTGATTATATAGTAAGAGGCCCGAACATAATGACTGCTCTGCCAATAGAGATCCCTGTGTCATACCAGGAAGTTGCTTACTGCCTCGATAAGTCACTCTCAAAAGTGGAGGCAGCGCTTCTCAATGTTCTTGAGCAAACCCCGCCTGAGTTATATGCCGATATTGTAAACAAGGGGATTTATATGACAGGAGGAGGAGCACTTCTCAGGGGTCTTGATAAAAGACTGGCAGATAAGATTAATATCAATTTCATACTTGCTGAAGATCCGCTGCATGCTGTTGCCCGCGGAACAGCTGTTGCACTAAAAAATGTTGAAAAATTTCCATTCCTTATAAGATAACCAGTTATCCTGAATGAGAAATCTTTTGAATTTTCTCGCAAGGTATAATAACCTGATAATATTTCTAATACTCGAAGGGATAACTCTTTATTTCTTAAGTAGCGGCAACGCTTATCATAATACCCGTCTGGTTAAAGCCACAAGAGGTTTTGCTTACCGCCTTGAACAGATTGTCAGTAACTCAAGGAATTATTTCTATCTTAAACAGGAAAACCAGACTCTTGCCCTGAAAAATGCCGCTTTGCAGAATCAGATTGAAAATATTGTGAAAAGCAGGGATTCGCTTTTTTTTTTATTTGATGACACGATCCATTTCCAGAAATACATCCATACTTCGGCACAGGTAGTTAATAATACAATAAACAGGCAGAAGAACTTTTTCACTCTCAACAAGGGAAGGAGCCAGGGTTTGTCTGTTGACATGGCTGCTGTGGCCGATGATGGTGCAGCAGGTATAATAGTAGGTTGTTCACAGAATTACTCTGTTGCTATGTCCCTTTTGAATATTGATTTCAGACTTAGCGCAAGGATCAGAACAAATGGATATTTTGGTTCTCTTACCTGGGATGGTAACGATTATCGCTTTGCCGTATTGAGTGAAATACCCCAGCATGTTACCTTTGGGATTGGAGATACAATTGAAACAACAGGATACTCGGCAGTTTTTCCTGAAGGAGTGATGATAGGGACAATTGCTGATTATGAAAAATCAGGAGGTGATTTCTACAGGATACGGGTATTGCTTAAGACAGATTTCAAAAAACTTCACTATCTGGATGTAATTGGAGATCTGACAAGAAATGACAGACTTGAACTTGAACAGCAGTTCCAATGATAAATAATCTTTTAAGATATAGCATAATATTTGTTTTACTCATCCTGCTTCAGGTGCTGTTGTTCAATAATATACAGTTCAGCGGATATGTCAATCCCTTTGTTTACCTGATGTTCATCCTGATCCTTCCGGTTGAGATACAATCATGGCTCCTGCTCCTGATCTCATTCCTGACCGGCATTATAATAGACCTTTTTACGGGGACTCCGGGAATGCACTCTTCCGCCACAGTGCTTGCAGGATTCATCCGTCCTTTTATTCTCAGGATAAACTCACCAAGAGATGGTTATGAAGCTGGTTCAGACCCTTCAATGTTAATGTACGGATTCAGGTGGTTCCTTGTTTATTCACTGACTATAATATTTATTCACCATTTTGTTCTTTTTTATCTGGAAGTATTCAGATTGGCTGATTTCTTTAATACTTTACTCAGGGTATTATTAAGTTCACTTTTTACCTTTACCTTTATCCTGCTTCTGGAGTTTATAAGAAAAGGAAGATGAACAGAATAGCATGAAGGACAGATTTGCCAGCAGAAGATTTATAATTGCCATTCTTATTATTGTTGCTACCACAGCCCTTATTGTAAGACTTTTCATTATCCAGGTAGTGAAAGATACTTACAGGTTGTCGGCAGATAACAATGTATTAAGATATGTTACTCAATATCCGGCACGTGGTCTTATTTACGACCGCAACGGGAAATACATTGTCTTTAATCAGGCTGCATATGATCTTATGGTAGTCCCGGCCCAGACAGGGAAAATTGACACTTCACAGTTCTGTCTTGATCTTGGAATAACAAAAGAGGTCTTCAGGGACAGGTTCAGAACTGCCCGGAATTATTCAAGACGTGTTCCTTCTGTCTTCCTGAAACAGATATCAGCCGAAACCTATGCGAGGTTCCAGGAGAAGATGTTCCTTTATCCCGGATTCTATGTGCAACCGCGTACCCTCAGGAAATACTCCCGTCCGGCAGCAGCTCATGTCCTGGGTTATGTAAGCGAAGTTGATGAGGCTCAGATTAAGAATGACAGCTATTATAAACAGGGAGATTATATAGGAAAGCTGGGCATCGAACAGGCCTATGAAAAACAGCTGAGGGGGATACGTGGAGTGAAGATTTATATGGTAGATGTTTATGGCCGGATAAAGGGTTCATATGCGGATGGCAATATGGACACCCTTGCAGTACAGGGGACAGATATTACCTCTTCCCTTGATCTTGATCTGCAGGAGTATGGCGAAAACCTGATGAAAAATAAAACAGGCAGTATCGTGGCTATCGAACCAAATACCGGAGAGATACTGGCCCTTATATCATCACCTTCATTTGATCCTGAATTACTTGTGGGCAGGGTCAGAACAGAAAATTACGAAAAGCTCTCAGCCGATACAGCTCATAAGCCACTTTTTAACAGAGCATTCATGGCTTCATATCCTCCCGGATCCACCTTTAAACCTATAAATGGCCTGATCGCTCTGCAGGAAAAAGTAATCACCCCGGGTACAAAATTCGGATGTGATAATGGTTACCTGTTTGTAGCTTGCCATTCACATACCTCACCCCTGGATCTGAGAGGTGCAATTATGAACTCATGTAACTCATACTTCTGCCAGACATACAGAAGGGTTCTTGAAAACAATAACTACACATCTGTCTCTGAAGCTTTTGAGAAATGGAAAAGCTACCTTGACGAATTTGGTTTTGGCAGGACAACAGGAAGTGAATTTGTGAATGAACTTGCCGGTTTTGTTCCGGGTTCTTCATATTTTGACCGTTACCATGGCAAGAACGGATGGAAGGCTCTTACTGTTATTTCAATGGCAATAGGGCAGGGGGAAATAGGTACAACACCACTTCAGATGGCAAATATGACAGCAGCTATTGCAAACAGGGGGTTCTATTATGTTCCGCATATTGTCAGATCAATAGGGAACGGAGGTAAAATAGATACATTATATACAACAAGGCGCAGGATTAACATTGACCCTGATAATTTTGAAGTAGTAATAGAAGGGATGGAAGCTGCAGTCAACGGGGGAGAAGGAGCTACGGCAAGAATTGCGGCTCTTGACAGCATAATAGTATGCGGGAAGACAGGGACAGCCCAGAACCCTCACGGAGAGGATCATTCAGTTTTCATTGCATTTGCCCCGAAGGATGATCCTAAGATTGCAATAGCAGTATATGTGGAGAATGCTGGTTTTGGAGCAACATACGCAGCACCTGTTGCCAGTCTGATGATAGAAAAGTACCTTAATGGAAAGATTTCCGGAAGCAACTCCTGGAAAGAACAGCGAATGTTAAACCTGAACCTTATAGATTCAATACCTGACAATGAAGCGGAGCGTTAATATATGGAGCCGGGTTGACAAGGTCACTATCCTTATATTCCTGCTTATGTTAATAATGGGATGGTTCAATATCTATGCGGCAGTATACAATGAAGAGCATAAAGAGATACTTGATCTGTCACAGCGCTATGGAAAGCAGTTTTTATGGATAATTGCTACAATAGTTGTATCGGTTTTCATCCTTATAATCGACAGCCGCTTTTATCTCTTCTTTTCCTGGGCTGTATATGCGATAATAATATTCATGTTGATGTTGGTGCTTGTTTTCGGTACTGAGATCAATGGTGCAAGATCCTGGTTTGAGTTTGGTCCAGTAAGTCTCCAGCCATCAGAAATGGCCAAGTTTGCTACAGCACTTGCACTTGCTGGCTTCCTCAGTCGAAGAAATATTGATCTTACACGCTTAAAGGATTTTCTCCCTGCCTCAGGGATAATACTTCTGCCGGCTTTCCTTACAGCTTTACAACCTGACATGGGATCGACAATAGTTTTCCTGGCTTTCTTTATTGTATTGTTCAGGGAAGGCATGAGCCCATTTATATTTGTTTCAGGTTTGCTGGCAGTCATCCTCTTTTTCCTTACATTATTGATAGACAATCTTTTCCTTCAGCTCGCACTAATAATGGCAGCTCTTATACTTACTTATTTTGCAACGCGCAAATGGAAACTTTGTCTTACCGGCTTCGGTATTATTGCGTTAACTGGAGGATTGATATTCATGCTCGACAGATTCCTGCTGAGATCTCTCGGGAATGATCTTGTTATAATTATAACAATTATTCTTTCGGGATTAGTGTTTGCATATTATATCTATCTGAAAAAAGCAATGGGAATATTGATAATATATCTATTCCTGCTGGGAGGTATTATTTACATCA
Source organism: uncultured Rikenellaceae bacterium (assembly GCA_964399575.1). Lineage (GTDB taxonomy): Bacteria > Bacteroidota > Bacteroidia > Bacteroidales > VadinHA17 > LD21. The sequence goes on along the minus strand of CAYNRI010000011.1, from coordinate 16,651 downwards.
ATTCAGTTGATTATGCTTTCAATAATATCCTTGAGCCTCATCAGAAAGAAAGAGTTGAGATAATGCTGGGATTTAAATCTGACCCTCATGGAACAGGATATAATGTTAATCAGTCATTGATATCGATCGGTTCCGGGGGTTTTAGCGGGAAGGGATACCTGCAGGGGACGCAGACTAAGTTCAAGTTTGTACCTTCACAGAGCACAGATTTTATATTCTGCACTGTCGGGGAAGAATGGGGATTCGTGGGATCTGCAACAGTAATAGGCATCTATCTGTTTTTTCTTCTCAGACTGATTAAGCTTGCAGAAAGGCAAAGAGCAGTTTTCTCAAGGATTTATGGCTATGGGGTCATATCAATACTGTTCATTCATTTCTTTATTAATATAGGTATGGCTATAGGATTGGTGCCCGTAATAGGGATCCCGCTTCCATTTTTCAGTTATGGAGGAAGCTCTCTCTGGGGCTTTACAATACTGCTTTTTATTTTCCTGAGGCTTGACGCAAGCAGGACTGAATACCTTGTCTGATCAGAACGGCATTGTTATTCGGTGAGAGATCTCGACACCGAAATCCTTTTCAACATAATCGATAAGCTGAGGGAAGAATTCCATAAAGTCATCCTGAAGTGAATAATAGTTTTTCTTCAGCATGCGAATCGCAAAACTTGTCTGTTTTGGTAAAGATGTCTGAGAGCTTAATGTTCTCAGAACATGTTTAATGCCATTAATTGTCTGGTATGATTCGATCCAGTTGTTAATTATAAAGAAAGGCATCATCTCCCTGACCTTATCAGGAAGAATGTCATAATTATTTACAAGTGCCCTGTAGAAGTTGTAAGTGACGCTCTCGAGTGGACGTCGTGAGAAAAAATTCCACTCCCTTGTAAGAAAATGGTCATAAATTATATCTGTAACAACCCCGGAATATTTATAGTACTTTTTTGAAAAGAAGATCTTACTGCGGTGCACAACAGGGTGGCGGTCTGTGAACCCGTCAATATGCCTGTGCAGTATGATGCCTTTTCTTACGAGATCGGGATAATTAAGATAATCACGCCCTTTTACGTAATCCCCGATGTAATTCCCAATAATGACCTTATCGGAATCGCCTGAGAGATATATATGAGCCAGGACGTTCATACATTTAATTGTAGGACAATAAATAAGGTAAAATGTTCCTATACCTTAACATTTTGTCACAATTGTTTTAAATATACTGATATATTGCAATTAATATTCTGTATTACAGACTGTTAGTTCATTTGTGCCATGTTTAAAAAATCCTATCTAAAAACTCGGATTTAAGCAATGCAAATTATACATTTGTTGATTCATTTTAAAATTAAACGGCTTTTCAAAATAAAAATTTTAATAACAGACTGGAGGATTCATGAAACGGAAGAACATAATCATTATCGGAGCTGCCGGAAGGGATTTCCATAACTTCAACACATGCTACAGGGATAATAAGGACTACAATGTAGTTGCATTTACTGCAGCCCAGATCCCCGACATTGACGGGAGGCGCTATCCTGAAGATCTGGCGGGCAATCTGTATCCAAAGGGGATACCAATTTTTTCCGAAGAGAACCTTCCTGAACTGATAAAGAAGTACAAGGTTGATGAATGCATTTTTTCATACAGCGATGTTCCTTATCAGAAAGTAATGTCAGTGAGTGCCATTGTAAATACTGCCGGATCGGATTTTGTTATCCTGGGGCCTGCCTCTACGATGATAAAAAGCACAAAACCTGTTATTTCGGTGGGAGCCATCAGGACAGGTTGCGGAAAGAGTCAGACTTCAAGAAGGATTATAGAGATACTGATGTCGAAGGGATTGAAAGTTGTTGCAATCCGTCATCCTATGCCTTATGGTAATCTGAGCGCCCAGAAAGTTCAGCGTTTTGCTGATGTAAAGGATCTGGAGAAGCATAATTGTACTATTGAAGAAATGGAGGAGTATGAACCTCATGTCGTTAGAGGGAATGTTATTTATGCAGGCGTTGATTATGAGGCAATCCTGCGCGCAGCTGAAAAAGATCCTGCAGGTTGTGATATCATTCTGTGGGATGGAGGTAATAACGATTTCCCGTTCTATCAGACAGATCTCATGGTTACAGTTACTGACCCTCACAGGGCAGGCCATGAGCTCAGGTATTACCCGGGGGAGGTCACCCTCAGGCTGGCTGATGTGGTTGTAATAAATAAGATCGACAGTGCAGATCCGGATCTGGTTCAGATCGTCAGGGAAAGTATAGCCAGGGTGAATCCGAAAGCTGTTGTAATTGACGGTGCATCTCCTATCAAGGTCGATAATCCATCGCTCATCAGAGGAAAGAAAGTCCTTGTTGTTGAAGATGGTCCGACACTTACTCATGGAGAAATGAAGATCGGTGCAGGAACCGTCGCGGCAAGAAAATTCGGAGCTGCAGAATTAGTCGATCCCCGGCCTTTTACAGTTGGCAGGTTGAGTGAGACATTCCGTTTGTATCCTGAGATAGGTACGCTTCTTCCGGCTATGGGCTATGGTAAACAACAACTCCTCGATCTTGAGAAAACGATCAACAATACAAAGTGTGATAGTGTTATAATAGCCACTCCAATAGATCTTAACAGGATTATAAAGATCAGGAAACCAAATACAAGGGTCTATTATGATCTTCAGGAAATAGGAGATCCCGATCTGTCGCAGGTACTTGATGAGTTCATAAAGAAACACAAGCCGGGCAGAAAGAAAAAATAAATCAGGGTTCTCTTCTTACCTGCGAACTCTGGCATTACCTTTCCAGATACTCCAGACCTGTTCTTCATCGGCAGGTTGTCCGTAATCGGTAACAACTGTTGTGGCAAGAGCTCCTGTTGCCCATCCGAACTGGATCCATTTAGCGGGGTCCCATCCTCTTAGTACTGCATACAGCAGGCCTCCGACAAACCCGTCGCCTCCTCCTATCCTGTCAAGTATATGTATCTCTCTGGGTTCAACTACATGCCATGTGTCGCCTTCAAGCATTATTGCTCCCCAGAGATGTTCATTAACGCTTATTACCTGTCGCAGAGTGGTTGCGTAAACTGAAGCATCAGGAAAAGCTTTTCTGACACTTGCAATCATCTCTTTGAAGCTGTCAATTTTTGAGCTCAGGTCTTTCCCCCCTTCTTCAGGGCCTTCAACTCCGAGGCAAAGCTGAAAATCCTCTTCATTACCAACGAGAATATCAGAGATCCCGGCTATCTCTTTAAATGTTGCTGCAAGCTCTTGCTCTCTGTTTTTCCAGAATGTTGCACGGTAGTTAAGGTCGAATGAGATCCTGGTCCCATATTTTTTCGCTGCTCTGGCAAGTTCGAGACAGAAATTGCTAGTTTCGGGAGATAGTGCAGCTATCAGTCCTGACATGTGCAATATCTGAACTCCTTCTTTTTCGAAGATCCGTACAAGGTCAAAATCCTTCACATTAAGAGTCCTGCCCACCTCTCCCGCTCTGTCATTGTGCACCCTGGGACCCCTTGGCCCGTGACCTGTATCAGCTATATTGAACTGATGCCTGTAGCCCCACGGCCCCCCCTGTTCCAACTCAACACCTTCATAAGCCATGTGCCTGCCGGCAAGATTGTCCTTAATCATTCTTGCAACAGGACTGTCCTTCACAAAAGTAGTCAGTACCTTCACAGGCAATCCAAGGTAGGATGAGATGCTTGCAACATTTGTCTCAGCACTCGTCACATGCATCATAAAAGTATCAGTACAATGTACAGGCTGACGGTTTACAGGAGTAATGCGCACACCCATGCTTGTCGGTACCACCATAGCCCATTTGAAATCTTTTTTAAGTTCTATTTTCATTGTTTAAATTCGTATATAATCAGGATATCATAATATTCAAGAATTATTTTTCCCGCAGATCATTCAGATTAACGCAGATAAAACTCATTACCCACTACTCACCCTGCTCTCTGCCCCCCGCCCCCTGCACCTTGCACCTTGCACCCTGTCCCATCTAAAAACATCCCCCTGCCTCCCGCTAAGGCGGGATCTTCATTTCATTACGACCTTCAAAGGGGGAAT
>CAYNRI010000011.1:10168-12489 GCA_964399575.1 uncultured Rikenellaceae bacterium | reverse complement strand
TGTTTATTTAGCAGGGCAAACATATTTCTCTTATACGCCTCCACCCCGGGTTGATCGAAGGGATTGACATCAAGGATGTAACCGCTTAATGCACAAGCTATTTCAAAGAAATACATAAGCTGCCCCAGATGATATTCATCAAGCGCTGGCATATTGATTGTAATGACCGGCACGTTACCATCGTTATGAGCCAGAAGAGTTCCCTTCTCAGCATTCAGATTAACTTCTGAAAGACGTTTGCCGGCCAGGTAATTCAACTGGTCGGAATCATCTTTTTCAGAAGGGATAGTGCACTTTTTCCCGGGATTATGAACGGAGATCATAGTCTCGAACAGAATTCTTTGTCCTTCCTGGATATATTGTCCGAGGGAATGCAGATCTGTCGTGAATTCAACTGAGGCGGGGAACAAGCCCTTCCCGTCTTTTCCTTCGCTTTCGCCATAAAGTTGTTTCCACCATTCCAGGAGGTAATGGAGTTTTGGGGTAAAGCCTACAAGGACTTCTATCTGACGGCCTGCCCGGGAAAGAAGATTACGGGCAGCAGCGTACATCAGTGCGGGATTTGCTGATGCATTTTTGTTATATCTTGTTATGTTTTCAGCGGCTTTGGCACCGGCAACAAGGGCTTTAATATCGAATCCGCCCACAGCTATTGGAAGAATACCTACAGGAGTAAGTACTGAATAACGTCCGCCTACATTATCGGGAATGTCAAAGGTGTCATAACCATTCAGTTCAGCAAGAGACCTTAATGCTCCCTTAGAACTGTCTGTGATAGCAATTATTCTGTCTCCGGCCGCAGCCTTCCCAACCTATCCTTCAAGATGATCCTTTAGTATCCTGAAGGCTATCGCGGGTTCTGTAGTAGTACCGGATTTTGATATAACAATTATAGAATAGTTTCTGTCATCAAGTATGTCGAGAAGATCTGCAAGATAGTCTTCGCATATATTCTGGCCGGCAAACAGAATGTCATGATGTTTCTTTTTCTGAAGAAATGAGAATGAATGAGAAAGGGCTTCAATAACAGCTTTTGAACCGAGGTACGAACCTCCGATCCCTATAATGACTGTTGTATCTGAGACATTTCTCAGGTGCTTTGCAGCCTTTTCAATCTTATCAAGCTGAGCGGCTATATCATCAGGAAGCGAAAGCCAGCCAAGAAAATCATTGCCGGCACCGTTACCTGAATTCAGAGAATCAAGGTGGATAACAGATCTCTGAGCAAGGGCAAAAATCTCTTCATAAGCAACAAAGTTGCCTGTGTTTTTCAGATCAATACTTATAATCTCTTTCATAACTCAGGTTTATTACAGGATTGGTTCCTGATGTAAAGGTAAAAAAAACCGTCAGGTGCAAAACCTGACGGTACTAAAATAATGACGGGAAATCTATAATGAGATCAAGCTATCTGCGGTGTACTCCACCGGCGCTTGATGAATGCGCGTCAATATATTTAGGGTCACCTTTATAATAAATATCTCCGGCACTTGACGATCTTGCAATAAGCCTTTCTGTAACATAAATATCTGCATCGCCTGCGCTTGAAACGCTCACATCAGCTTCTTTTACAGTCAGATTATATGCATTCAGGTTACCGGCACTGCTCAGATCAGCATCCATTGAATCAGCTTCTCCGCTCAGGGTGATATCACCGGAGCTGCTTATCCTGATTTCGATTGTTTCTGCATAAACTTCAAGTTTGATATCACCTGCGCTGCTGGCTGAAAATCTCAGCTTTTTGCTTTCAACTGGTGTTTCGCCTATAAGGTCACCAGCACTTGAACAGCTGACAGAATTTATTTCCTTCAGGGTGACATATACCTTCTTACATTCAGCGTTGCGTATATTAGCTTCAGAATAAACATGCAGAATATCGCCATTTTTTTCAGTAAGAATATAATCGTGAAGATTGCCATCAGCTTCAACTGATAGTTTATAGTCATCACCCTGCCTTAGATAAACATCAATTCCTGAGCTTACCTTTATACCGGTAGCTTCTATTGCGTTCCTTTCTTTTTCAACAACTTTGCCATTTCCGTAAACCGTTCTGCGGAACTGGGCTTCAGCACAGGCGCTGATGCTTATGCAGAGAACTACTATTAATACGTGCCTCAGGTTTTTCATGATTTTCAGTCTGTTTAATTTCAACTAAAAGACTTGAAGAAAAACTGAATGCTGCACAGAGCATGCAACTTCTCAAAAAAAACAGGGTTAATGCCAATTAAGGATCTACAGTCTGGTGCTGAACAGCACAATGCAAATGACAATTATTTGAAAAGTGTTATATCCAGTGATCTTACATTATTTCTGAAAGCTGC
>CAYNRI010000011.1:0-10068 GCA_964399575.1 uncultured Rikenellaceae bacterium | reverse complement strand
TCAGCTGGCTTTGGTTCTTCTTTCCTTATTTCGGGCAGTCTGGCTTCTTCCTTCCTGGCTTCCGGTTTCGGTTCCTCCCTTGCTATAACAGGTGGCTGTGGCTGAGCGCTTCTTGAGAACAGAGTAAGATCAAGGGTTCTCGTATTATTACGGAATGCGGCAACAAAAGCCTGGGGATATCCGCCTTTCCTCAGGGCGAACTGCAACTGCCTGGCTTCTTCAAGGTTAGTAAATTCACCTACAGTATGCCTGTACTCCTTACGGTAGAAATACACGTAGGTGTCATAGCTTTTCCCGTTGACAGTAACCTTCCTTGAAGCCATCTGTCTGGCACTTGAGAGTATCTGCACCCTGTACACAACAACATCTCTTAATTCTTCCCTGACCTGTGTGATCACCTGAATAGTGTCAACATTAATATCTTTGATAGCAACAGGTTTAATTTCTTCCTTTACTATTTCCGGTGCTTTGAATTCCTCGGCTTTCAGCACAGGTTGTTTTATTTCTTCCTTCCTTGTTTCAGGAGGAATTGATACTGCTTCCTTATCTGCAGGTACTTTAATTTCCTCTTTTTTAACTTCAGGGATGACGATCTCAGCTACAAGTTTTTTATGCGGGAATGTCAGGTCGGAATAAGCTATTTCCTGCAGGGCTGCAGACAGGTTCTCAAGGGTATCCGGGGCTGCAATATCTGAAAAAGTAATCTTGAATAACTGTTTCTGAGGTGAGTCTGGTTTGCTTGCAGATGTAAAGAAGCCATGCCGGCCTTTATGTTTGTCGATAGTAAAAGCAACTTCATCACCTGGGGTATTAATTATGTTTGTGAGATTATATGGTTCTTCCCATCCTTTGCCTGTAAACCTGCAAACGAAAACATCGTATCCTCCGAAGCCGGGATGCCCGTCAGATGAGAAATACAGGTTATTTGCCGAATCAAGTGAGGGGAACATCTCATTTGATTTCGTGTTTATCACATTTCCAAGGTTTTCGGGATCAGACCATTTATCACCTGATTTGCGGGTCAGGAACAGGTCAAATCCACCTGCGGAACCCTGTTTGTCTGACGAGAATATCATCATGCTGCCATCAATTGAAAGAGCAGGATGGGTGTACACAGCATTGCCCGTGCAAAAATCAAGAGGGGCATTTCCTGCTCTCCAGGTTCCTGTATTCTTTCCGGGCTGGGAGTAAGTTGCCTGGTATATTTTCTCAGCAGGATCCTTTTCTCCGCGTTTTGTGAAATACATTTCAGAGAATTCCTTATTGAATGTAAGCGCATCGCATGGATAAATGAAGGAAGGTGAAGCCTGGAATACTCGTGGATTAACAAGTACCGAGTCCCGAAGCACTGCATAGTATGCCTGAATATTACCGAATGAAATATGTACAGGCACCATACGGCTGTAGTTCTTTGATCCTGAAAGGAAAACTATTCCGTCTTTATAAAACTGAACACCTGATGAAGGGGAGACAATATTTACATCAAATGAATCAACCTTTACGAACTGTCTGCTTTTTGCAGTATCAGTTACCGGAATGTTCTGATCACTTACCGGGGTATTAAGATAACCTGTGCCAGACAGAGCTTCAATATCTGAATAGCAGTTTATTGAAAAGAAGAATAATATTAAGGCAAACAGCTTTTTCATATTATTCAATAAGGAATTCTACCAGTGACTATCTCTTTTATTACTGAAACGGTCAGCTCCAAAATTCACTCCGACCCCTATTTCAGCAGTCAGTTCCTTTTTGTAGAACGGGATATTTCTGGGTATTTCAAAGAAGGTAGCCACATAGAATCTCGGATATTTATACTGGAAGAAAAAAGGTATTTTATCGAAACTATTTAAATATGTGCCTACACAGAACTTGCCCATATACAGCCTAAGTCCGGGCTTGATCATGTCTTTTATGCCATCAGTATCAAGAGAGAGGGTGTCGCCTGAAGTAATAATGAGAGAGGGCTCCAGAACGATATCGAGCGCTCTGCTTAAAACGAATTTGTATCCGGTGTGGAAAAAATATTGTCTGTTAACAGGTATTGTATAGAATCCCTCAGAATCCTTTTCTTCCGGATTCCCGAGGATATTTGTGGCAGAGAATCCAATATAGAAGTTGGGATTATAGTAATATACACCCGCATCAAAATTTGGCGACATCAGGTTCTTTTCAGGACGATCGAAAAGAGTGTCACCGGGGATGTGGCTGTATATTCCTTTTGCTGAAAGACCGAAAGAGACGAATGAAAGCTCTTTTTCGTTCAATGCAATATGGTAAGATCCTGTCAGACTCACTCCAAGATTGCGGTTCAGTCCGATAACATCATTGAAGACAGCTCCTCCGACACCTATATTTGAATATTTCCTGAGTTTTGAAGAAACAGTATACTTTGGTCCTCTGCGCCATAATCTCGTATTTGCACTTGCCATCTGGGAGTATGAATTATTCTGCATTGAGGCTATCAGGTCCACTGAGGTAAAATCCTTGCTCCCGGCGACAGCAGGGTTGAGAATAAAGGGCGTAAATACCCGGTAAGATATTGGCTGATAAGGTGTTTCCTGTCCCATCAACAGATTGATCGGAAAGAGAAAAAGAACAAATAACAGGATTTTGCTTAAGCTTGACATGTTGAGTTTTTGTATTCAGTTAAAAAGAAACTAATAAATTTTCAGAACATTGCAATTGCAAATCATACCCGAAATTAACAAATTATCAATAATTAAACTTCATTTGCCAGACAAATTATTCAGTCCACCTCCTTACATCATCAGGAGACGGATTTATAAGTCCCAGTTTATTTTTCTTATTAAAACCGCACAGATCGTTAAATAATTTACCTGGTTTTACCTCTTTTAATTTTGCGGGGCTTGTGAAGCCCATCTTTTTGAGCGGTTCAATCCATTCTTCAGGAATCCCTTTCTCAAGATATTCCTCTTTTTTACTCTCGGTTTTCTGCTTATTGCTTTCGGGTTTCATCTGGGGGAACAGGAGCACATCCTGGATAGAAGGCTGATCAGTCATAAGCATTGTCAGTCTGTCAATTCCCATGCCCATTCCTGATGTAGGCGGCATTCCATATTCAAGTGCTCTTACGAAGTCATGATCGATAGCCATTGCTTCGTCATCACCTTTCTCGGATAATCTTAACTGATCCTGAAAACGTTCCATCTGGTCTATCGGATCATTAAGTTCGGAATATGCATTTGCTATTTCTTTTCCGTTTATCATAAGCTCGAATCTCTCTGTAAGGCCTGGTTTGCTGCGGTGCATCTTGGTCAGGGGAGAAGTTTCGACAGGGTAATCTATTATGAAAGTAGGCTGGATATAATTATCCTGACATTTTTCTCCGAAAATGAGATCGATAAGCTTACCTTTTCCCATTGCCGGGGTATGTTGAACATCAAGCCTGTCACAGGCAGCCCTGAGTTCATCTTCGTTCATAACCGAAATATCAATTCCGGTATGTTCCTTTATAGCGTCAAGCATACTAATCCTTTTATACGGAGGATTCAGATTAATTGTTTTCCCTTCATATGTAATTTCTGTTTTCCCATGAAGATCCAGGGCTGCTTTTTTTATTATCTGCTCAGTGAAACTCATCATCCAGTTATAGTCCTTATAAGCTATATAGATTTCCATCACAGTAAATTCCGGATTATGTGTTCTGTCCATTCCTTCGTTACGGAAATCCTTTGCGAATTCATAAACTCCTTCATATCCTCCGACAATAAGACGTTTCAGATAAAGTTCATCGGCAATCCTGAGGTAGAGCGGTATATCAAGTGTGTTGTGATGTGTTATGAAAGGTCTGGCAGCAGCTCCTCCCGGGATTGGCTGAAGAATTGGTGTTTCAACTTCAAGATAACCCTGTGAGTTGAATAATTCCCTCATTGATTGCATAATCCGTGTCCTTCTGCGAAATACTTCCCGTACTTCAGGATTAACAATAAGGTCAACATAACGCTGACGGTATCTCATCTCCGGATCAGTAACGGCATCAAAGTAAGTGCCGTCCTTTTCCTTTACAACAGGCAAAGGGCGGATTGATTTCGAAAGTATTGTGAATTCCTTAACATGGACAGTAGTCTCGCCCATCTGGGTTATAAATACAAAACCCCTGATACCGATTATGTCGCCGATATCGAGAAGCCGTTTAAAAACAGTGTTATACATTGTTTTATCATCACCGGGACAGATATCATCACGGCGGATATATATCTGGATCCTTCCGCTGGAATCCATCAGTTCTGCAAAGGATGCATTCCCCATTATCCGCCTGCTCATTATTCTTCCGGCCAGACATACGTCCTGGAAATTATTCTGTTCGGGCGAATACCTGGCAAGTATATCCTGTGCAAAAGCGTTAGTTTTGTATTCAGCAGCAGGATAGGGATCTATACCAAGTTTCCTTAGTTCTTCAAGTGAATTCCTTCTGATCTGCTCCTGTTCGCTTAATTGAATAATACTCATGGCACAATAAAATTTGTGCAAATATAGAAAAATTCAATTGGAGCGATATGAGTATCTTACCCTTTTAATGCCCTTATTTCCGCATCGAATTTTTCGCGTAATAATCTTGCTACAGGTCCTGGCATTCCGCCCCCGATCTTCATTCCATCTATTGATATTACGGGTCCGATCTCAAAAGACGTGTTTGTTACAAAAGCTTCAGTTAATGCAGGAAGCTGATCTTGCCTTATCGCTTCTTCTTTTACAGGCACTCCGGCTTCGCGAGCAATACGCACCACACTATTACGGGTGATGCCTGAGAGGATGAGCTCAGATTCAGGGTGGGTTCGGAGAACACCATCAAGGACAAAGAAAATATTTGAATGGCAGCATTCGGTTATTATCCCGTCTCTTGAGAATATGCATTCATGGCAGTCATTATCCCTGGCTTCCTGAAAGCTCAGGACATTCGGAAGAAGAGCAATTGTTTTAATGTCGCATCTCATCCATCTGATATCTTTCCGCAGAATAGTCCGGATCCCATTACTGATCAGGTTGTTATCCGGACGAAAGGATCTTGCATATGCATATACCGTAGGATTAACGGGAGGAGAGGGGAAAGCATGAAAGCGTCTGGCCACGCCTCTTGTAAGCTCAAGATATATTATTGCCTGATGATCTTCCAGGGCATTCAGTTTTATAAGGTCAGATGCTATTGAAGGCAGATTATCAGCTTCCGGCCATGACATCCTGATCTCTCTGAGGCTCCTCTTAAGACGGGTTGTGTGACCATCAATATCGTAAAAGAAGTTCCCGTACCATCTGATGGCTTCATAGACACCATCGGCAAAAAGAAATCCACGGTCATCAGGACTTATATTAACCTCTTTATTTGGAAGATATTTTCCATTCAGGTATGAAATTTCCATAATCTTTGGGTTTAATGTCTGCAAGATAGCCGGAAATTCATTTGGTTCGCGGTCCAACTATATTAAGTTTTAGAATAAATTTTCTTCCTTGACTCTTTCAGAAGCAGCAGCGGGTTACATTGAGGGTAAGGCTGATGCCAAAACAGGAATGAATGGGGGCATTTCAATAAGATGTTAATTGGCGTACAGGGAGGATTTATTCTTTAATCAGAAGCGGATTTTGTACCTTTGGGGACAATTTTCAGGCGGATGGGGAAAGTAAGGAAATTACCGGAATGGCTTAAGATGCAGAGGGCAAGCGGGGAGAACTACTCAAGGCTGAAAAGGCTTATTGAACAGAGCGGGCTCCACACAATTTGTACAAGCGGTAATTGTCCGAATAAGGGTGAATGCTGGAATGCCGGAACGGCTACATTTATGATCCTGGGAGATATATGCACAAGAGCCTGCAGGTTCTGTAATACACGTACAGGGAAGCCGCTTCCTCCGGATCCTGAAGAACCTGGCCGGCTTGCTGAAACGATAAGAATACTGGGACTTAAACATTGTGTAATAACTTCAGTTGACAGGGATGATCTTCCGGACGGCGGTTCAGGGTTCTGGTCCGACGTGATCAGGAAGGTCAGGGAGGTCAATCCTGCCCTGACAATAGAATGCCTGATCCCGGATTTTGACGGTATTCATGAAAATCTGGATAGGATAATCGCTGCCGCGCCGGATGTTATCTCACATAATGTTGAAACTGTAAGGCGCCTTACACCACAGATCAGGACCAAGGCAAAATATGACAGGAGTCTCAGCGTTATCAATTACATATCGCTGAAAGGAAAGATTGCCAAATCGGGATTTATGCTCGGACTGGGAGAAAATGAACAGGAGATTGATGAAACGATGGACGATCTGTTCCGGGCTGGATGTGAGATCCTTACAATAGGTCAGTATCTTAAGCCATCACAGGACCATATTGATGTAGTAGAATATATTTCACCGGAAAGATTTGAAAAATACCGGGAAGCAGCATTGGAGAAAGGCTTCAGGATTGTAGAATCGGCTCCTCTTGTAAGGTCGTCTTTTCATTCAGAAAAACACATGAGCGGTGGATAATTTTAACTATATTGCGCTTGCTTAACATATAGATGGAGTTTGAGCTATAAAGTTAAATTTAAGGATCTTGGCCTGAGAGATTATAAGGAGACTTGGGATTATCAGGCAGAGTTGTTTAAAAAGATAATTGAGAGTAAACAATCAGAGGGGGAGATACATAATTATACAGATGCGGAACTACCCGGTACTCTTATTTTCGTTGAACATCCTCATGTTTATACTCTTGGGAAAAGCGGTTCTGAGGATAATTTCCTGATGGATCTTATTCAGATGAGAGCTAAGGATGCAGAATTCTACAGGACCGACAGAGGTGGAGATATTACTTATCACGGTCCCGGACAGATAGTAGGCTATCCTGTTTTTGATCTCGGACTTCTGGGGATTGGTCTGAAGGAATACATAAGCAGGCTTGAGGAAGCTATTATCAGAAGCATAGGAGAATCAGGCCTTTCCGGTGAGAGACTTAAGAAAGGGACAGGTGTCTGGCTTGATGCAGGAATCAAGGGAATAGAGAGAAAGATCTGTGCTATCGGTGTGAAAGCCAGCAGGTTTGTGACAATGCATGGTTTTGCCCTTAACGTCAATACAGATCTTACATATTTTGATTATATAAATCCATGTGGATTTAAAGATAAGGGAGTGACCTCGCTGGAAAAGGAACTCAACGCAAAACAGGACTTTGAAAGAGTAAAGTACACTGTCAGGGAGAAACTGGGGCAGGTATTTGACCTGGAATGGGTCTAATAATTAAGCTGATGGAGAAGAAATGGGTAATAAAAGACAGGGGTGACAGTGGGTTAATCCAACGGCTCGCAGGAGAACTTGGTGTATCTGAGTCACTTGCCAACCTCATGGTCCAGAGAAAGATCACAAGCCCTGCCGAGGCAAATACATTCTTTAATCCAAGCCTTGAAAACCTGCACGATCCTTTCCTGATGAAGGATATGAATAAAGCCGTCGACAGACTGTCAGGGGCGATCAAAAAGGGTGAAAGGATAATGGTATATGGCGACTATGATGTCGATGGTACAACAGCAGTTGCTCTTGTCTATTCCTTCCTCAGGAAAAATAGTGCAAATGTCGAATATTACATACCCGACAGATACAAGGAAGGATATGGAGTATCATTGCAGGGGATTGACTTTGCATGCAACAACAACTGTAAAGTTCTTATATCACTCGACTGCGGTATCAAGGCTGTCGAAAAAATACAATATGCAAAATCAAAAGGACTGGATGTCATAATCTGTGATCACCATTATCCTGGTGATGAGATACCTAAGGCGCTTGCGGTTCTTGATCCCAAACAACCCGGTTGTGATTACCCTTACAAGGAACTATCAGGTTGCGGTGTGGGATTTAAGCTGATCCATGCCTATTCAAAGATACACAGCATACCTTTCAGCGAGATCGCTGATTATCTTGATCTTGTTGCTGTAAGCATTGCATCTGATATAGTCCCGATTACGGGCGAGAACAGAGTGCTGGCATATATAGGACTAAAACAGTTGAATGAGGCACCACGGATAGGACTGAAAGAGATCATACGTGAAGCAGATATATGCCACAGGATGACTATCGAGGACGTTGTGTTTAAGATAGGACCCAGGATCAATGCTGCAGGCAGGATGGAAACAGGCAACAAGGCAGTTGAACTTCTTGTCTGTGAAGATCCTAAGGTGGCTGCCAGCATCAGCAAGGAGATTAATTGCTTCAATATTGAAAGACGTAATATCGACAGGTCAATCACAACTGAAGCAATGAGGATGATCTCAGAGAATCAGAGGTCCGGGAACTCAAGAACGACTGTATTGTTCAACCCGCAATGGAAAAAAGGTGTTATAGGTATTGTTGCTTCCCGGTTGATTGAAACGTATTACCGGCCCACTGTAATACTTACTGAGTCTAACGGTTTTGCAACAGGATCGGCAAGATCGGTTCAGGGTTATGATCTTTATCAGGCAATAGAAGCGTGCAGTGACCTGCTGGAGAGTTTCGGCGGACATATGTTTGCTGCAGGACTTACCCTTAAGAAGGAAAACATAGAACCTTTCATAGAGAGGTTCGAGCAATACGTCAACAGTACTATTACAGAAGATCAGCTCTCACCGCGTATATTTATTGATACTGAACTCAGCTTTACGGAAATAAATGAAGAATTTTACCGGGTAATGAGCCAGTTCCAGCCTTACGGCCCTGAAAACATGTCGCCAATATTTGTCTCTTATAACGTTTTTGAAACAGGATCAGGGAGAATGGTTGGATCGAGCGGCGAGCATCTTAAGCTTGATCTGTTCCAGGATTCAGGTACATTCAGGAGTATTCCCGCAATAGCATTCGGTCAGGCCGATCATTTCGAATATATAAAGCACGGAAAACCTTTTGATGTATGTTACTCGGTAGAAATGAATGAGTTCAGGGGTAACAGGAATCTTCAATTGAATATCCGGGATATTAAAACAATATCCTGAACTGCATCCGGAATTCATTTTTATCACTGTACTTATAATTTTCTGTTAGTGAAGTTGTCAGGCCATATTTTAATCTTATCTCGGCCAGATCACCTAATTCACATTTCACCATCATATACGTCCTTATCCCTTCGCCTGCCAGGGCAGGGATACTGTAGCTATACAGTAGATCATTCTCGTAAGTATAGAGCCGCGAGTCCCAGTCACCGCTCTTATAGATGCAGTACCTGAACCATAGGCTCAGGGGGAAAGGCCGTAGCCTGTAAAAGACATCCTGCATCAGTAGCATCCCTTTGCTTCCAGAAGGCGCGACAACCTTGAAATCGGCACGGGATGTAAAGGATAGATCAGCAAGCGGACTATACCTGGCCTGTATTTTAAATGATCTTGTGCACGTGCTTTCAATCCCCGGTACACCCGGCTGGTCTGACAGGTTATTCTCATACCTGTTAATCAGGAACGAGATATCAAGATTAAGGGCATCTGCAGGAATATATTTAACCCTGACCTCCTGTCTTGCAGCTTTTGAAGGGAAATCACACCTGTATCTTATCCATGGGAAATATGAGAGATCGCAGGCAGCACTTATAAACAGATGCCTTGCTGCTTCGAAAGTAAAATTTCCGGTTATTCCCCTTTCATTATTCACAGATGAACTCCGGCCTGGCGCCTTGCCATGAAGGCTGATAAAACGGGGAGAGTAATTCCTGTAAATCATATTGATTGTAAGCCTGTCGTCAGGTCTGAAAGTTATGCCCTGAATGAATGCAGTCTTATTGATATCATTCCCTGATATTTCACCGGAAACAAGGAATCTGCCAAACATGCAGTTATAGTATAATGAAAGAACCTGGTTCTCAATGCCATGCATTTTATAAATATTTTCCGGTTCTTCCTTATCGGTGAAATAAGGAATTGAAAATCTGTTTAGTGACCATAATGCTCCGGCTCTAACTTTACCGAAATCATATGTAAGATTGATTCCTGTAAGCATCTCCGACACAGTATCTTTTTTCTTCATTAGTGACACTTTATTATGGATACCGGTCTTGTAAAGGCTGCTTATATATAAGCCTGAAGAATCATCAGACATTTTAACAGTGGCATCAGTCTTC
>CAYNRI010000010.1:27713-44773 GCA_964399575.1 uncultured Rikenellaceae bacterium | reverse complement strand
AATTTTATGCGAAATTATGGCTTTTAACAAATGAGGGATCATAAGAATCACATAAAATTCTTAACAAGAAGTTAAATTATCACTAAATCAGCTATCCTTTTGTTGATTTCCGGGCTATTACCGTATCATGAATTACTTTCTCTCAGTCTTTATTATTAAGGTTCACAGTAAAACCAGCTCCGAAGAACAGATTTCCATCCAATCCGATCTCCGGCCGGAAGGCCCATTTATCAAGATCACTGCTAAGCCCTAATCCTGCGCCTATTGCCGGGTTAAACTGAATCCCGTCACCAATGAAGATGTGAATCTTTGGAAAGAGGTTTATTTCGAGTTTCTGACTTTTTCTGAAAGTAACTATATAGCGGGGATCAATAGCAAACACGAATTCTCCTTCATAATCATAAAGACCAACAGGGATATCAAGAGCCATCTTATCTTTCTTCAGATTTATCTTACTGCTTAATTCATAATAGTTGATCTGCCCCCTGTAAGATTCAGCATCATCAAACATTTCAAATTCATTTCTTATGAACAGATGCTCATATCTTAATCCCAGGTTGAACTTGTCTGTAAATCCAAACCTTAAGGCAATTCCAATGTTATCATTATAATGGATCAGACTTTTACTGTCTTCTTCACCCAGGTCAAAATCAGGACCATAATAGCTTGAAGCGCTTGCCTTTACCTGCAGCTCGTGCTTCGAAGGCAATGTTGCATTTTCAAATACAGAGTTGAGCGGCGCAAAACAACCCTGGATCAAAAATGCAGCTAAAAACAGAAATAATGCAAAAAAGGATCTCCTCATTTCAGTAATAATATTAAATATCGCTGACAGTATTAACTAACAACTAACCGGCAATATTCAGAGCCGGAAGAAAACAGAAACCCCTGCAGCAGGCCAGATCGGTAAATCCAGATCGAAGAACCGGTCTTCGTCAGGAATTTTTTCATGCCTTAACTGGATCAGAGCCCCCAGTTCGATATCAATGCCCATTTTCGGAGAAATATTCAGATCCCTGCCTAATCTGAGGTTCAGAAAAGTAAATTTGTCTTTAAAATCAGGTAGTTCATCACTGAAATAGGAGATCCCGGTCTTTAAGTACCATGGTTTTGTTGAAGTATACTTTACCGTATCGCCGAAATGAAAACAGAGATCTCCGGAGAGGGAAAATATCTTTTCATCCTTCAGGAATGGCATTGTTCCTATGCTTGCTCCTGCCTGAAACTGCTGCCACTGGAACTTAGCACCTGCATTTAGAAACTCAAAAACACCAAAGCCTGCTGAAATATTTACTTTCGGCTGAGAAAAACAGATTTTGGGAACATAAAGGAGAATTACTATAATAAGATTGAAAACTATCGGAATTTTCCCTTTATTCATTGTTTTAATCAGTATAAAGGTCGTTTCAGTTAGTCAACATTTAATAAAGTTACACCAGAAACAAGCCGGATGCAAATTTATTTTTGCTTTTAATTCATTTTAAAAATTTAACATTTTACTTTCGTGATAAGATCAAAAACAGAAATTATGAGAAGCGCTATTATATTACTGACAATAATACCCATCTTTATAACTACCGGATGCCGGGTACGCGAAAAAGCCGATTTGGTTATAATAAACGCCAAAGTCCTGACAAATGACAGCGAAAATCAGTATTCTGAGGCAATAGCTTTGAAAGGGGAAGAGATAATAGCTGTAGGAAAAGAGAATGCTATAAGGAAATATATTGATAAAGAAAAGACAGAAATTATTGACGCTGCCGGAAGGCTTGCCATTCCAGGCTTTAATGATGCTCATGCCCATTTCGGGCCTCTTGATCCGGATTTTATTGAACTGAGATATACAACGGACCCTTCAGTTATTACTGATAAGGTAAGGGATCAGGTTCTGAGATCCGTGCCCGGGGAGCTTATATGCGGCGGACACTGGGAGCATGAGATGTTCTATGATAAGAAATGGCCCTCAAAAGAACTTATTGATAAGGTTTCGCCTGATAATCCGGTTATCCTCAGCCGCGCAGACGGTCATTCGGTTCTTGTGAACAGCTATGTACTTAAAATGTCAGGGATTGGAAAAGACACCCCGGATCCCGATGGAGGAGAGATAGTTAAGGATCCGAAAACGGGCGAACCAACAGGTATACTGAAGGAAAATGCCCAGAACCTTATCAGGGTAAACGACTCAAAGGAAGACCTCACTCCGGAAGAAGAAGAGTCAAGGACCTGGCAAGGATATCTTATGGCACTTAAGGAAGCAAGGGAACTCGGTGTTACAAGTATTCAGATCCCCGGTGATGCTGATTTTGAAGCATATGATAAGCTTCAAAGAGAGGGGCAACTTACGTGCAGGATAGATATAGGTAAATCTCTCACGGGAAATACAGCCCTCCTGAAGGACTATATTGAGATCCTCGAAAAATACAAGCCTGAAAGTAACTGGATAAGGTTCGGGTATCTGAAAGCCTTTATCGATGGTACAATTGGCTCGGGGACAGCTCTTATGTTTTCCCCGTTTAATGATAACCCGGCCTCATCAGGACTGGCTATGATGACCTATGAAGAATTTGAAAATATTGTTGTAACTGCTGACAGTTACGGTTTCCAGATTGGAGTTCATTCGATCGGCGACAAGGGAAATAACTGGACGCTGAACGCTTTTGAAAAGGCAGGGCAGGTGAACGGTAGGCGTGATAGCCGTCACCGTGTCGAGCATGCCCAGACTTTACAGCTTTCAGATATCCCAAGGTTTGCTGAACTGGGTGTTATTCCTTCAATGCAGCCTACCCACTGTATATCCGATAAGAAATTCTGTGAAAAAAGGATTGGATACGAAAGAAGCAAAGGTGCTTATGCATGGAGGAGTCTTACCGACGCTGACGCTTCAATTGCTTTTGGCACAGACTACCAGGTAGAGCCTCTGAATCCCATGGAAGGACTATATGCAGCTGTCACAAGAAAAGACAGACTGGGTGAAGACGGTGAAGGCTGGTTCCCTGAACAGAAGCTGACAATGGAGGAAGCTATCAGATTCTATACCCTCGGTTCTGCCTATGCCCAGTTCATGGAAAAAAGAAAAGGAATTATTAAGCCGGGATATCTTGCCGATATTGTGATCGTTGACAAAGATCTGTTAACAATACCGGAGACAGAAATAATGAAGACAAAAGTCGATTATACAATTGTCGGGGCTAAGGTAGTGTACAGATCAGGACACTGATCTCTTCAGCTTTCCAATGCCGACAATATTCGCATTGCCTCTTCTCTGTCAGATCCGCAAAACTCCGGTTCAGCCTTGAAATCAATGCATACTTTGGGACGGGACGGATCTCCGTAAAGAGCGCATGTGTAATCTTCAAGAAGATGGACACATCTTATACCCGCAGGCTTGCCCTCAGGCATTCCCGGTATCGGGGAGGATATCGAAACAGCTATGCAACATGCGCCACAACCTTTACGGCAATCCATTATATTATTCGGTTATTAATCGTATTCAGTAATCTGCTTGCTAGTATTATTTTCAATCAAAACACTACAATATCAGGGTTTTACTGTCTGCCGGCAAAACAGGCAACAGTGAAATTTCAATTCGATATTGTTAAGCAAGTAACTATTTTTTATTGTTTTCTCAACACTATCAGTATGATTATAAATTTAAAATTCGTTTTTAAATATATTTAACTTTGTCTAAATACAATTTTATGCGAATAGACATTATTACAGTCCTTCCTGATCTTCTTGATAGTCCTCTTAACAATTCGATTGTAAAAAGAGCCAGGGACAAAAAGCTTGTGGAGATCAATGTCATCAATCTTCACGATTATGCAAAAGACCGCTACAGATCAGTTGATGATTATGCTTTCGGGGGAGGTGCAGGGATGGTCATGATGATTGAGCCTGTTTTTGACGCCATAAATAAACTCAGGAATGAAAGGGATTATGATGAGATAATATACACGTCTCCTGATGGTGATCATTTCAACCAGAGAATGGCTAACCAGCTTTCGCTTAAAAACAATATAATAATTCTTGCAGGTCATTATAAGGGAGTCGACCAGCGGATCCGTGATAATTTGATTACAATGGAAATATCTGTTGGCGATTATGTCCTTTCAGGCGGTGAACTTCCTGCAGCTGTAATTACAGATGCACTTGTAAGACTTATTCCGGGAGCGCTGGGTGACGAGCAATCAGCCCTTTCGGATTCATTTCAGGATGATCTGCTGGCGCCTCCCGTCTATACACGCCCTGCTGATTTCAGAGGCTGGAAAGTTCCTGATGTACTTCTTTCAGGCAATGCAGCAGAAATTGAGAACTGGAGACACGAGCAATCAATCGAACGCACAAGAAAACTCAGACCAGATCTCCTCAAAGAAGATTAAAGTTATTCCACATATCTTTAATCTCCCCCTCACTTCATCACCCTTTCGCTTAGCGGAACTTCGTCGTGGAGTTTACCCCGCAAAGCTGGGCTCCCTGCCCCCTCCCCTTTTCAACCCTTCAACACCTCAACGCTTCAACCCTTAAGCCCATCAACCCTTCCCTGATAATGCTTTTGGAAATAATAAAAAGCTTTCGTAAACTTGTGACTTAGAATAACAAAATAATAACTAATTAACAATCAATCAAATGAACGCACAGGATTATATCAAACGGGAAGACAGATACGGAGCACACAATTATCATCCGCTTCCTGTTGTACTGGACAAGGGTAAAGGTCCCTTCGTCTGGGATGTGGAGGGTAAACGGTATTTTGATTTCTTATCAGCCTATTCAGCTGTAAATCAGGGTCATTGTCATCCAAGGATAATTAAGGCTCTGACTGACCAGGCATCAAAACTGACTCTAACCTCAAGGGCATTCTATAATTCTGTTCTTGGCGAATATGAAGAATATATTACAAAATACTTCGGGTACGATAAGGTACTGCCCATGAACTCCGGAGCAGAAGCCGATGAGACAGCTCTCAAACTGTGCAGGAAATGGGCATATAAGAAAAAAGGTATAGAGAAGGACAAGGCAAAGATCATTTGCTGTGCAGGCAATTTCCATGGCCGTACAATAACAATAATTTCAATGTCTACTGATCCGGATGCCACAAACCATTATGGGCCTTTTACTCCCGGATTTATAATAATTCCCTATAATGATCTCGGGGCACTTGAAGAAGCGCTTAGGGATCCTGATGTTGCAGGTTTCCTTGTTGAACCAATTCAGGGCGAAGCTGGTGTTTTTGTTCCCGATGAAGGTTATCTCAGGAAATCTTATGACCTCTGCAGAAAGCACAATGTACTTTTTATTGCAGATGAAGTGCAGAGCGGACTTGGAAGAACCGGTAAGCTTCTGGCATGCGACCATGAAGGTGTCCGTCCCGATATCCTCATCCTGGGAAAAGCACTTTCAGGCGGGGTGATGCCAATATCTGCAGTCCTTGCAGACGATGAGATAATGCTCACTATCCTTCCCGGCGAACATGGCTCAACATTCGGGGGTAACGCCCTGGCAGGAAAAGTTGGCATAGCTTCCCTTGAGGTAATAAGGGAGGAGAAACTTGCAGAAAATGCTGAACGTCTGGGGAAAATATTCCGCGATGAAATGAAGAGTGTCAAATCGGATATGATCGAGACCGTTCGCGGAAAAGGCCTTTTAAATGCAACAGTCATTAAACCCAAAGGAGGCAAAACAGCCTGGGACGTATGTCTGGCGATGATGGAAAATGGTGTTATAGCAAAACCTACACATGAACATATAATACGCTTTGCTCCACCGCTTGTAATAACAGAGGACGAGCTAAGAGAAGCTTTATCACTGATAAAAAAGTCATTCAGATTATTTGAGTGAGACAGCAAAACGGAGAAAAGAAGCAAATGTTTATTACAGGACTCTTTAAGAACATCACACGGGCATCCGCTGTGATGTTTTTTATTTTACTGATTTCCTGCAACTCAGGAAGGGAAATTACCGAAGTTGAATTGCTGGACCATATTTCTTACCTGGCGTCTGATTCACTCAAAGGAAGACTCACAGGTTCTGACGGTGACAGCCTTGCTGCAAATTACATCAGGAATGATCTTGAATCTTACGGTTTTAAGCCTGTAGAGGGTGATGGATTCCAAAGTTTCAGCGTTGCCATGAAGATCCAGGCAGGACCGGAAAACTCCCTTTCAATAGGTGAAAGGCATTTCAATCTGGGCACTGACTTTGTTCCCTCTGCTTTCAGCTCAAACAGCGGACTGGTGTCTGAAGTGGTATTTGCAGGATACGGGTTCAATATAAACACCGACAGCCTTCAATGGAATGATTACAGGGATATTGATATTAAAGACAAATGGGTCATGCTGCTAAGAGCTGACCCGGACATTGATAAGCAGGCAAGCAGATTCAGCCGGATCAGCAGCGACCGCGATAAGGCATTAGCTGCAAAAGACATGGGTGCTGCAGGAATATTGCTGGTTTCAGGACCTTCATTCGACCCTATTGATATATTGGATTCGCCTGATAATGAAAATTTTTCAGTAGGCATCCCTGTTCTGAGTATTAAGAGGGAAGTTGCAGACCTTATTCTGTTAAAATCGAAAAAAAGGATATCGTATCTTGAGAAGAAGATAAATGAGTCAGACAGACCTGAAAGCTTTTCAACAGGAACTATTGTCAGCGGGAAAGCGGAGCTTCTGCAAGAGACAGGAAGCACCAGGAATGTCGTAATGATGCTAAGCGGGGAAGATGAGGTCCTTAAAAATGAATATCTGATTATCGGAGCCCATTTCGATCATCTTGGCATGGGCGGCCCGGGATCGTCAAGCCGGGCTGTTGATACTATAGCTGTACATTATGGCGCCGATGATAACGCCTCCGGAATAGGCGCCATGCTTGAGATCGCCGAGAAGTTTGCAAATACTCCGGGAAGCCATCCCCGGTCCATTATATGTATTGCATTCTCAGCGGAAGAAAAGGGACTGCTCGGTTCAAAGCATTTCGTTGAGAATCCCCTTATTGACCTTTCAAAGGTGAATGCAATGATCAACCTGGATATGCTTGGGAGACTGCAGGAAACAAATACTATACAGATTGCCGGAGCAGGTACTGCTGAAGGACTGCGAGACCTTCTCAACTCAATGAATGACACAACAATACTCAGACTGACAATAAGCGAGGAAGGATACGGCCCTTCGGATCATTCTTCTTTCTACGGTAAAAATATCCCTGTACTGTTTTTCTCAACAGGGGCTCATCTTGATTACCACACTCCCGACGATACTTATGACAGGATAAACTATAGCGGAATTGTAAGAGTCTCGGATTTTATCTTCGATATAGGGCAGTCACTTGCATCCCAACCTGCAAAACTTGAATTCAGGGAAGCAGGTCCCGTGGTTGATCAGCAGAGACAGATGAGAAGAAGAGGTGTCACTATTGGTATAATGCCTGATTTTGCAGGAAATGTAAAAAACGGGTTAAGGGCTGATTTTGTAACACCAGGGCGGCCTGCTTCTCTCGGAGGCATGAAAAAGGGTGATATAATAACTGCTATAAATGGTAAGGGCGTCAATAATATAGAGGACTACATGTTCAGGATGAACCAGCTGAGTCCCGGACAAACAATTAATGTAGAAGTAATGCGTGACACCAGCAAAATATTGTTAATCATACAATTATAAATTAAGAATAGATTTTGCTATCATAAGTATGAAAAAATTCATCCTGTTATTTCTTACTTTTCTTATAACTGCCGGTGCAGCCGTTTATCAGCGCAAAACAGGCCCTACCAATCCAAAAGAGGTACAGATCAACCTCAATGATTCGGTTTATGATATTGAACTTGTCAGAAGCATAGGGCTGGATGAGAGACCTGAAGTGAAGTTAAAGATCAGCGATACAACAATCAAAGCAAGGCTCTTTGTCAGAAGATATAAAACACTGGATGATTACCGGGCTGAAGATTTCGTTTATAGGGAATACCCTGTTAATTCATACATAATGAATAAGATATTCAATATAAGCGTTGAAAAAGGCTATTTCGCAAATGTCCCTCAGCAAGCCCCGGCAGGCAAAATCGAATATTATATAGGATTCGAAGATAAATATGGTTCACAATTCCTTATGAAGGATAATCCCGTAGTGATACGATTCAAGGGTGGTGTACCAGGTTATATACTGGGACCGCATATAATATTCATGTTCCTCGCCATGTTCTTTTCAACTGCAGCAGGCCTTTCAGCTGCCGTAAAGATGCCTGAATATAAAAAATATTCTCTTTGGGCTCTAGGGTTGCTCATCGCAGGAGGAATGATCCTCGGGCCTATAGTGCAGAAATTCGCTTTTGGTGAGTTCTGGACCGGAGTGCCCTTCGGATGGGATCTGACTGACAATAAATTACTTATTGCTCTTTTATTCTGGGTTTATGCAGTAGCAATTAACAAAAAAAGTAATAAGACCGGCCCTGTAATTCTTGCTGCGCTTGTGTTACTCCTGGTTTATTCTGTCCCTCACAGCATGTTTGGTTCTGAGCTTGATTACTCTTCAGGAAAGGTTATCCAGGGGCTGATAATATTATTTTTCCAGATTCCAAAAAAATCTTAAATTGAGTGCAGCATAAAATTATTGCTCCCGTCTTTTGATCAGATCAATAAGATTAAACAGAGTGGGTGCAGCATCTCATATAAAACAAAGCCTGAATGTTAAAATGGCAAATGTAGAAGCAGCATTCAAAAATTTACACCAGGACCTTCTTGACAGATGTAAAGATGGTGACCAGAAAGCTCAGTTCCAGATCTATAAGTTATACTACAAAGCAATGTATAACACGAGTCTGAGGATTGTAAATGACTCGATGGAAGCCGAAGATATAATGCAGGAATCATTCCTGTCGGCCTTTGAAAAAATTGATATGTACTCAGGAACAGTGAGCTTCGGGGCCTGGCTTAAAAAAATTGTTATCAACAGGTCGCTCGATGCGCTGAGCAGGAGGAAAGCGATCTTTGAAGATATTGAATCACATACCGGTATAAGTGATGACAGCATTTATGATACTGCAAGGAACGAGGAGATCGACTCTCAGGTAGTAGAAGTGAAAGAAGCCATAGAGAAATTACCTGATGGTTACAGAGTGATACTTTCACTGTATCTGCTCGAAGGATATGATCATGATGAAATAGCTGAAATCCTAAAAATATCAAGCAGCACATCAAGATCTCAACTATCAAGGGCCAGACAGAAACTATTATGTGCTTTAAAAGATGGAAAAAATTAAGGAAATGAAAACAATAGATGAATTAATAAGAACAAACAGGGATTTCTTCGATGACGGGGAGCCATCGGAGGGCCACATGGAAAGGTTCAGCAGAAAACTGGAAAGCAGATTCCGGCCAGCCAGACCTACAAGAAGTATAGTGCCATATCTGCTTAAAGCTGCTGTGGTAACTCTGCTTATAACCCTCTCATCCCTCTGGACATGGGAACATTTCATAAGACCTGACAGGGACCGTATGTCTCTCAGTGATGTTTCTCCCCAGTACAAAGAAGTAGAGAGCTATTATATCTATCAGGTCAATCTGATGGAAAACGAAATCGGGACACTTGAGATTACGGACAGTCCCGAACAGAAAGACCTGTTGATGAAAGAGATCAGAAGCATGGATTCAGTATATGTCCACCTTCAGCAAGAACTTAAGGCAAACCCCGGTGACGAAAGAATTATTAATGCCATGATCGAACACTACCAGACTAAAATTGAAGTAATGGGCTTCATTGTAAACCAGCTGCAAACTATAAGGAATGAAAACTCAAATTCTAGACAAAATGAAGAAACAAGTATATAACCCAAGGACACTCCTCCTTTCTTCACTGTTCCTCTTCTCCTTGGCATTATCCGCCCAGGATCTTAAGAAGGAATACCACGAGGAGTATAAAGTTACGAAAGGCACAACGCTTGACCTTAATAACAGATACGGCGACATCATCGTGGAAACATCCGAGACAGATCAGGTTGTTGTTGATGTTAAAGTCACGCTCCAGATGCCAAACAGGGAGAGAGCAGAACGATTGCTTAGCTATATCAATGTATACTTTTCAAGAAGCGGGAACACTATCAGCGTGGAAACTGACATTGATGATAAATTCAGCTTTTCCGGCTGGAACTCAAACACCCGGAGGTTCTCTATTGATTACAACGTAAAAATGCCTGTATGGCTGAATCTTACTCTTGCAAACAGATATGGAAATACCGACCTCGATAATATTGATGGTTTAGTTGACCTTGATATCAAATACGGCAACCTGAAAGCCCTTAAGTTTGGAAGAGGGAACGAAAAACCAATAAACACCATTGTTCTGGCTTACGGCAAAGGTACTGTAGAAGAAACAGGATGGCTTGATCTCAACCTCAGATACAGCGGAAGTTTTATTCTGGACAATAACCAGGCTCTCCTTCTTGACAGCAGGTATTCAAAACTGCAGATCGGAAATACAAGTTCTGTTGTAGGAGAAACAAAATATGACAATATCAGAATTGACAGGATCAATAACCTGGTACTTGATGCCGGTTATGCAGACATTAATATCGGCACACTTGTAAAAAAACTTGAATTTGAAGGAGGATACGGATCATTCAATGTTGACAGAGTACCTTCAGGATTTGAATCGATTGAGATAAACTCACGTTACTCAGGAATAAGGATAGGGATAGAAGAAATAGCAAGCTACGATCTTGAAGCCAAGGTATCTTACTCAGGATTAAAGTACAACGAAGAAAATTTCCAGAACAGGAGAAGAATAGTAGAAAACAATTCAACTGAGGTAAGCGGGATAGTCGGAAAAGACTCTTCACCTTCATCACACGTAAAAGTAAAAGCCTCTTACGGTTCGGTCAGATTAAACTAATACAGCCCAAAATGATACACATTGAAAAACCAACAGAAGAAAAACTGCTGAAACTTGATGTCAGATCATGGCCTGTCTGGGAAAAGGAAGAATCGGAATTTCCCTGGTTCTATGATGAGGCCGAAACCTGCTATATCCTTGAAGGTGAAGTGACTGTAACTCCTGAAAATGGTCCTCCGGTAAGTTTTGGAAAAGGTGATCTGGTTATCTTTGATGAAGGTTTAAGGTGTAACTGGAATATAATCAAGGCTATTAAAAAGCATTACAGGTTCGGTTAAACTGAACAAATCCGGGAGAGTTGCTAATAGTCAATTTCAACAACCGTTATCCCCGAACCACCCATATCAACGTGCTCATCACGAAATGACTTCACTACATTAAGTGTAGCAAGATAATCCCTTACAAGCTGCCTGAGTATTCCATTCCCTTTCCCATGAAGGATCCGGAGGTTTTTATGCTGAACCATCAGTGCATTGTCAATAAGTTCCCTTACACTGTTAAGCGCTTCCTCTCCCCGTGCCCCCCTGATATCAATCTCTGATTTGAAATTTAGTTTCCGTTCATAGATAACGGGGTCCGGAGCTGATGTTTTCCGGACAGCCCTGAGGCTTTCCCTAAGCTCCGATCGGCTTATTCTTTCAACTCTGTCCACGGGGACCTGTAATCTCATATTCCCCGTTTCAACCTGAACCAACTTTCCCCTGACCGAGACAATCTCACCAGCAGCCTGCGTTTCTTTAATCCTTACCGCATCACCGGGCTTTAACGGTTTCTCCTTTCCCTTTGCTGCCTTTTCTTCCTTTGGCTTGCTTTCACTTTTATAACGTCTTGCTTTTTCAACAAGGCCCGACATTTTCTTTTCAAATTGTGATTCAACAGGTACTGATTTTTCCTCAACAATGCTTCTGAATTCCTCAAGTTCCTGGCGAACCTCTTTGGTCTTTTCTTTTTCGGCCTGTGATTCCCTGATCTGCCGGATTGTATTTTCAATCATCCGGTTCGATTCCTTCAGCATATCCTGAGCCTCATCCTTTGCCCTTGTTATTATCTCCTTCCGGGCAGACCTGGCACCAGATAACTCCTTTTCATACTCTTCAATCAGTTCCTCCAGACGTTTTTCATGCTGCCTGATATTCTGCCGCTTTGTTTCCCAGTATCTTTTATCCCTGGCAATATCTTTCAGATGCCTGTCGTAGTCGATATTCTTCACTCCGGCTTTCCCGGCAGCTTCATCAAGAATATTTTCCGGCAGGCCGATCTTCCTTGCAATTTCAAAAGCAAATGAGCTCCCTGGTTTGCCAATGTCAAGCTTGAACAATGGCTGCATGAGGTGATTATCAAAAGCCATTGCACCGTTTATTATGCCTTCTGTGAGTGAAGCAAAATGCTTCAGATTTGTGTAGTGAGTTGTAAGAACTCCAAAAACCTTATTTCTGTTCAATTCACCAAGAATTGCTTCTGCTATCGATCCCCCGAGCATTGGTTCTGTGCCTGTGCCAAACTCGTCAATAAGCACCAGGCTTTTCTCCGAGCCATGCTTAAGGAAATGCTTCATGTTTATAAGATGAGAACTGTAGGTACTTAAATCATTATCAATACTTTGTTCATCACCTATGTCTATAAGTATATCGCTGAAAATACCGCATTCTGACCCTTCCTCAACTGGTATCGTAAATCCGCATTGCAGCATATACTGGAGCAGGCCGACAGTTTTAAGGCAGACTGATTTTCCTCCGGCATTGGGACCGGATATCACAAGAATCCGGTTGCTGCTATCGAGCTGTATGTCAAGAGGAACAACTTTACGTCCCGGTGTCCTTGAGAAAGCAAGGAAAAGCAGAGGGTGGACTGCCTTCTTCCACAAAATGCCTGGCCCGTCTGTGATTACAGGTTTGATTGAATTAAGATTATTGCAGAAGAGCGCCTTAGCTCTCAGGAAATCAATCCTGCCAAGAAAATTATTTGATTCGATAAGATCATCAATATAAGGTCTGATGTTGTCGGCAAATTGTGTTAATATTTTCACAATCTCCCTCTTTTCTTCATATTCAAGCTCAACGATGCTGTTGTTTATCTCTACTATTTCCTCGGGTTCGATAAAAACAGTTTTACCTGAAGCTGACTGATCGTGTATCAATCCCCTCAGCTTCCTTTTATCATAGCTGCTTACAGGGATGACCCCTCTCCCATTCCTGACCGAAACAGCTGTGCCGGAATCCACTATTCCTTCAGCCTGTGCCTGCTTAAGGATAGCATTCAGGCGTTTTGATACCTGGAAATTTTTTGAAATTATTTCTGTTCTTATTTCCTTAAGCCTGGTTGAAGCATTATCCTTTATCGCTCCGTGCCTGTCAATTATTCTGTCTATTGATTCAATAACATAAGGGTATGTCTTTACAGTACTGCACATCTTCCTCAGGACAGGGTAATGCACCTCGTCTTTTGCCCTGAAGAAATTAAGTATAGAGCGGATAGTTTCAAGAGATCGCTTCAGATCAAAAACCTCCCTCACCTCAGGAAAAGTACCCTCTATCCTTATCTTATCAAGGCAATCGGAAAAACCGAAATAATTATCCGATGGAAAATTCTCTTCAAACCTGAGGATCAGCTGAAATTCATTTGCAGCTGCCACTTCACCTTTTACGATGTCAATATCAGTCTCAAAACGGATATCATCCGCCATCCTGATACCCATGGGACTTAAGCACCTCTCCTTCAACAGGTCCCGGATCCTGTCAAAGCCTATCTTACTCTCAAAATTTGAAGGGTAGATCATTGTGTTAAACTCTTGCAAAGACAAAAGTACAAAAGTTTAATTCAATAAGAATATTGAAAGTCTCATCCTGCCTTCGGAAAACCCTTCAGAAAGGATTCAGCCATATTAAAAAGAAAGATACCGGAGAGTATTGGTTTTCATTTTTAACTATTTTTAGCTTCAGTTTTTAATGCAGCAACCACAAAAACAGAATAACAATGAATTTTATAAGGACCTTAACAGCACTTGCAGTATTTTTCTTAATCCCGCTCAATGTCTTTTCACAAACTGAAAATATTGATCTGGCGATAATTTATAAAATCAAGCAGGAGGCATCTGTAAATTCGAAGGTTGAAGACCTTGCTTTCTGGCTTACTGACTATGCCGGGCCAAGGCTTACTGGTTCTTCCGGAGCAACAAGAGGTTATGAGACAGCCGGGAAGAAAATGGTAGAAATGGGATTCCAGAATGTAAGGATAGAAGCTGCCACGCAATTCAACAGGGGCGGATGGGACAACCTTAAAACATATGCTGCAATGACAGCTCCCTATTATTCTAATTTTGCCTGTAATCCGGTAGCATGGACAGGAAGTACTGATGGAGTAGTAAAAAGTGAAGTTGTGCTTCTCGATATAAGATCAGAATCTGACCTTGAAAAATACAGAGGTAAACTTGCAGGTAAAATTATACTGATTAATCCCCCGGCAACTTCTCAGAATGAAATTAGCTATGAACCCCTGGCGACAAGATACACAAATGAGCAGCTTGCCCAGATAGCAAAGGAAACATTTCCGGCCGTTTCAGGAGGCAGAAGGCCTGCAATTCAAGGGGTAAATCCTGCCTTATTGCTGAGAAACCTAATAAGTGAACTTATAAAAAGCGAAGGTGTGGCAGTCATTCTTAACAACTCAGGCTCGTATAACGTACCCAGGTCTACAGGAGCCGGGTACAACTCCGGAGAAGAGGAACCTGTTGCTGAGCTTAACATACCCATGGAAGCTTTTCAGAGGATGGAGAGACTTATAAGACACGACATCAAAGTGGAAATGGAGATAGAAATAAAGAACCGATTCTTCTCAAGTCCGACAATTTATAATGTCATCGGTGAGTTGCCGGGAACAGACAAGAACCTTAAGAATGAGATAGTACTGCTTGGCGCCCATCTCGATTCGTGGCATGGAGGAACAGGTGCCGCTGACAATGCTTCGGGGTGCATAGTAATGATGGAAGCCCTTCGGATCCTTAAAAGCATCAACGCTGAACCACGCCGTACTATCAGGGTCGCATTATGGGGTGGTGAGGAACAGGGTCTGAACGGCTCACAGGGCTATGTAGAAAATTACCTTATTGACGCAAAAACGAAAGAACATAAACCTGATTATGAAAGGTTTGCAGCTTATTTCAACATGGATAACGGATCTGGCAGATACCGGGGCATCTACCTGCAACAGAATGAAATCGTCAGGCCAGTTTTTGAGGAGTGGCTTAAGCCGTTTGCCGATCTTGGCTGCTCTACAATAGCAATAAGGAATACCGGGGGAACCGATCACCAGTCATTCGACCGGCATGGGCTGCCTGCTTTTCAGTTCATCCAGGATCCGATAGAATATGGAAGAACTTACCACACAGTAATGGACACATACGAAAGGCTTGTGATGAACGATCTCAAAATAAATGCGATGATCACCGCATCTTTTGCGTATAATGCTTCAATGAGAAATGAGAAACTGCCGGGCAAACCTTAATTAACAGGCTTTTTCTGGTCAAGCTCCTTCATCGATAGCTGTATCCTTTTTCTTTCAGGTTCAACTGACAGGACCTTCACAATTACATGCTGGTGAAGCTTCACAACCTCAGACGGATCTTTTACAAAAGTTTTGCTGAGATTGGATATGTGAACAAGACCATCCTGCTTGATCCCGATATCTACAAACGCCCCGAATTTTGTAACATTTGTTACAATTCCGGGGACAATCATTCCGGGGACTAGATCCTGCATCTCATGTATATCGGCAAATCTGAACTCCTTTATTTTTGACCTGGGATCTCTTCCCGGCTTCTCCAGTTCAACGATTATGTCCTTCAGAGTTGGTATTCCAACTGACTGTGTAATATAGTGTTCAATTTTAATTTCTTTGCGTTTGCTCTCATTTCTGATCAGCTCCGCTACATCACAGCCGATATCTTTTGCCATCTTTTCGACAATATGATAACTCTCCGGGTGCACTGCACTGCTGTCAAGAGGATTATCGGCATTTCTTATCCTGAGGAAGCCGGCACACTGCTCAAAAGCCTTTGATCCCAGCCTTTTTACTTTCAGAAACTCATTCCTCGCTCTGAAAGGTCCGTTTTCGCTTCTGTAATCAACAATATTCTGGGCTAACTGAGGTCCCAGGCCTGAGACATATGTAAGAAGATGACTGCTTGCAGTATTTACTTCAACACCGACTGCATTGACACAGCTCATAACAACCTCGTCAAGTGAATCCTGAAGTTTTTGTTGATCGACATCATGCTGATACTGGCCCACTCCTATTGACTTGGGATCTATCTTAACAAGCTCGGCAAGAGGATCCATTAGTCTCCTGCCTATAGAAACCGCCCCTCTGACAGTCACATCGTAATCTGGAAATTCATCCCTTGCAACTTTGGAGGCAGAATAAACCGAAGCACCTGCTTCACTGACAACGAAGACCTGCAGATCCTTTTCAAATTTTATATATTTTATAAAGTCCTCCGTTTCCCTGCTTGCAGTACCATTTCCTATAGCTATGGCCTCTATCTTATATGCATTAACGAGGGAAAGGATCTTCTTTATTGACAGAGCTGTCTGATTCTGAGGAGGATGTGGATAGATAGTCTCATTATGAACCAGGTTACCCTGCCTGTCAAGGCAGACTAACTTACAGCCTGTTCTGTATCCCGGATCAAGGGCCAGTATATTCTTCTCTCCCAATGGCGGTGCAAGGAGAAGCTGCCTCAGATTGTCTGTAAATACTCTTATTGCTTCTTCATCAGCTATTTCTTTTGTGATATTCCGAAATTCGGTTTCCATTGAGGGAGATAAAAGTCTTTTCCAGCTATCTGAGACAGCTTCTGCTACTATTTCAGAAGACCTTTTTGCTGACCTGACAAATACCGATTTAAGAATTGCCAGGGCATTTTCATCTTCCGGTTCTATTGACAGTCTCAGAAATCCTTCATCTTCACCTCTGCGCATTGCAAGAAGTCTGTGTGAAGGGCATTTCTTCAAAGGTTCAGACCATTCAAAATAATCACTGAACTTGTTCCCTTCAGTTTCTTTTCCTTTAATTACCCTGGAATATATTATCGCTTCCTTATCATATAGATTCCGAAGCTTCGTACGGGCTGTCTTATCTTCGCTTATCCATTCGGCAATAATATCTCTGGCACCTGAAACGGCTTCTGC
>CAYNRI010000010.1:0-27703 GCA_964399575.1 uncultured Rikenellaceae bacterium | reverse complement strand
TATATCTGCAACATCTTCATTAAGGTACTGCTCTGCCAGGGTCTCGGGATCAGTTTCATCCTGTTTGAAAATCATCCCTGCCAGAGGCTCAAGGCCCTTTTCCTTTGCGATAGTGGCCCGTGTGCGTCTTTTAGGCTTGTAAGGCAGATAGATATCCTCAAGCTCAGCCATTGTATGCGCCGATTCTATCTTAAGAAGCAGCTCAGGAGTCATCTTACCCTGTTCTTCAATTGATTTTTTAACACTTTCAATCCGGGCATCAAGTTCCTTAAGACGCTTATACTCATCCTTTATGCCTGTTATTGTTACTTCATCAAGACTACCTGTCATCTCCTTCCTGTACCGGCTTATAAAGGGTATTGTAGCTCCACCGTCCATAAGCCTTATGCAGTTCTCTACCTGCCACCTGTGCAATCCAAGTCTCTTGGAAATCAACTCAATGTTCTTGTCGTTACTCATTGCATCATTTATTCTTTACTTTCGATCAACAATCTCCATCTTCCCCTCTTACTCATCCCCTCTTCAACTTTTCAACCTTTTCAACTTTTCAACTCCCTTTCTCATTCAACATACAACACCAAGCCCTTAAGATACTCCCCTTCCGGGTGATAAATATTTACAGGGTGATCGGGAGGCTGGCTAAGCTGATGAAGGATCCTCACTTTTCGGCCTGTATTTGCTGCAGCCGCAAATACAGATTTCCTGAAATTCTCTTTTGTTACAACCTGCGAACAGGAAAATGTAAAAATTATACCCCCTGGCCTGATCTGCTCTATGGCTTTAATATTCAATCTCTTATATCCCTGAAGAGCATTTGCAAGGACATTATTATGCTTGGCAAAGGCCGGAGGATCAAGGATTATTAGATCATATTTATCCTTAATATTTTCCAGGAAGCCGAAGGCATCAGCCTTTACAGATGTATGTCTGCTGTCTTCACCGAAATTAAGCCTTATATTTTCATCAGCCAGATCAAGTGCAGGCCCTGAACTATCAACTGTATGAACTAGTCTGGCGTTTTTCATCGCATACACCGAAAACCCGCCTGTGTATCCGAACAGATTCAGAACACTTCTGTTCTCGCTATAAGATTGAAGCAATTTTCTGTTCTCCCGCTGGTCGATAAAAAAACCTGTTTTCTGACCCGATACCCAGTCTACTTTAAAAGTATGTCCATACTCCCTGGCTTCGCCTGGACCCGGATTTCCATAAAGGTAGCCGTTGGCACTTTTTACCTCTGATTTATGGGGAAGGGTATCCTCACTCTTATCATAAACGGCTGTCAGTCTTTCTCCCAGAGTATTTCTGAGTAAGGTAACAAATTCATTCCTTGACCGGTACATGCCAACCGAATGCATCTGCATTACAGCCACGCCGTTGTAAATATCGATTATCAAACCCGGGAGTCCGTCGCCTTCGCCATGAACCAGCCTGAAAACATTTGTTTCACTGTTTTCAGTAAGGCCGAGAGTGCTCCTGTAATAGAATGCCCTCTTAAGTCTTTCCCTGAAGAAATCAGTATCGATCCCGGTCTGTTCGAAGGATATTATACGTACAGCTATGGAACCAGGCTGATAATGACCTGTAGCAAGGAATTCGTCTTTGTTGTCGTATACATCAACAATATCGCCTTCATCTGGTAGTCCATGTATTTTTTTTATGGCACCTGAGAAGATCCAGGGATGATATCTCCTGACTGACTGATCTTTGCCTGATTTAAGAATTATTTTGATTCGTTCCAAATGATTATAATGCTAAATGTTTGTTTAGTAAAGATTTATTCCTGATTGTTTCCGATTCTTATAGTGATAATTTTATTTTTCAAAAAGCACTTTTATATTATTTTGTTGTTCTTTAATAATTCCAGATAGATTTCCCTGCACACCCATGCATCAGTTGCAGCATAGATCTGCTGAGCCTCTGTCAGTTCCCTGGCTTCCCAGTCGGTAACCTGCTGTCGTTTTGAAATACGGAATCCCAGCACAATGGCGGTCAGTTTCTTAAGTCCCGAGCTTTCTATTCCGAAATCCTTTACATAACTCTGAAGGTCAATAAAGCCTTCTGTACTGAATTTACTCACTGTTTTAAGATAGCGAATATCATCCCTTACAGCGACACCTATTTTGACTATCCCTGCATCGGCAAATAATCTGGCAAGATCTTCGGGAAATCCTATCTTATTTATCCTGAATAAATATGCAGTGTCAGCAGTAGCAAACTGGATAAGGGAGACCTTATTCTTATGACCTTTCCTGAAAGAGGGCTTTGTTTCGGTGTCAAATCCCAGGTATTTTTCTTTAAACAACACGGGCATAACACTTTCAAATGCAGTCATATTGTCAACCATGACTATTCTGCCTTTGAACCAGCAGAGATCGTAATTCTGAATTTCGTCGACCGAGATATTATTCTGGTATACGTTATCGTTTTTTATTTCTGAACTCGTTTTGTCTTCTCGAGATGAACCACTCTGATTTGTTTCTCCTGTCATCGTCCTCTTTTTCTTCAATTTCTGTGAAATAGATCTCTTCTCCTGAATAAATAAATCTGTGAATCGCTTTCATTGCATTAACAAGCTTCTGACCCCAGATATTCTCAAAGTTCATTTTGCATTCCCAGATAGCATCATTCATAACTTCCTCTGTACCTGTTTGATAAAGAAGCAGAAAGTCTTTGGTGTCCTGGTATATATCAGACATATACTCTGCAAGGCTCGAAGGTACGGGTATTTCTGATTCAACGAACTTTTCATCGAAAACCTCCAGAAAATCATTTGCATTGCCGAACTTTCTTCTCAATGAATCATGGATTCTGAACCAGTCTGCCTCAGTGACAAACTTTTCATTTCCATCTTCAAAGTAAGGTTCAAGAGAAGGAAGCAATGAAGCTTTAAGATACATCAACGGAAGAATGCGCTGAAGTATTCTGAGAAGGTCTTCACCTTTCACTTCTGCAGAACGTTCGGCATATTTGCAGAATTCATTTGCAACAGCAACAAATTCAATAACATTCCTTGAATAAACAGGATTTGACTTCTTCGCCATCTTGTTTCGCGTTTGTGTGCAAAATTATGTAATTATCGGATAAGGATAACAGAAAATAATCACTCAGGGACAACTTAAATTTTCTGTTTTTGAATAAACAAATGCTCTGACTCCTGTTCCGGATCAGATCACTGAAGAATTTATGCCCATCATTAGATAATCTCAATTATAATCAGGCCAGAGTTCAAATTCCTCCCATTTATACTCTTAAAACAATACATTGAGATTAAATGCATAAAAAAAAAGCCATTCCGGTATTGAACTCAAAACCCCTGACGATATTACCAGGGCTGTTCACCTTGAGAACAGATCAGGCTCCTTCCATGATAACAAATGATTATCATCAGCAGCAAGTTTATTATGATCAAGCAACCATCGAACAATCTTAATGACCTTTTCTTCAGGATAGTTTATCTTTGATACCAGATCGTGCGCATCGTATTTCTTCTCTGCCAGTCTGTCCTTGATCTCCTCAAGGATTATATCAAATTCATATTTACTCAGATCCAGCTCATTACGTTCCCTGCAAACATCGCAGATACCACAGCGGTCGGATTCTTCACCAAAGTAATCCAGAAGAACTACGGATCTGCATTTGGTATTGAAATCGGCATAGTCGATCATCTTATTCAACCTAATTATCTGCTTCTCCTTTACCTGGAGATAATTTTCAGGAGAGATCATAAGAGATTTTCTCTCAAGTCTCTCCTCAGTGAAGATCACAAGAGCTGTCTTTTTCCCGGGTATATACTTTATTATGTTCAATGAAGATAGTTTTACGAGGAATTTGTATACTGTATCTCTTGTCAGAGCTGATTTTTTTGCCAGCATATCTTCATTTACAGGCACAAACTCAGAGAACATACCTGTATAGGATCTGAGAAGAAGCTTTATAAAACTGTCAAACGCCTCATTGGCTACCTGGAATTTATAAAGATCATCACGGCCCACAATAAAATGAACCCTGGAAGGATTGTTGATCTCCTCAGTGAATTCAACATAACCCTCTCTTTGCAGGAATTTCAGACTGTTAAATGTCTCTATTACAGGCAACCGGTATTTCGAAAGGAAATCCTGCATGCTGAAATCAAAGACATTGTCTTTTCCTGCGCCTTCAGGGACCTGGAGATAATTGCACAGAGCTTCGTAAACATCCTTGATTTTATCTGTAGGAGGGAACTTCTTTCTCAGAGATTCTTCAAGACGGCTCTTATCTGACCTGGCATACAGAAGAACTGCGAAGGCAGGTTTGTTATCACGTCCGGCTCTGCCACTTTCCTGGAAATATTCTTCAATGCAATCAGGCATTTCCCAGTGTACAACAAAACGTACATCTGATTTGTCTATGCCCATACCAAAAGCATTTGTGGCAACAATGACCCGGGTATCTCCGGCAGACCATGCAAGCTGTTTCCTGTCGCGTAATTCAACCGGCAGACCAGCATGGTAGAAATCTGAACTTATGCCATTGGCTACAAGCAGTTCAGCTATTTCTTTGCACCTCTTACGGCTGCGGACATAAACAATGCCACTGCCTTTCGTCTTATTAAGGGTTTTAACAAGAAATGAACCTTTATCCTCAACATTTCTTACAAGGTATGATATGTTTTTACGTTCAAAGCTTGTTCTAAGCACATTTTTTTGCCTGAACTGCAGCCTGCTCATTATGTCATCAGTTACCTGGGTTGTAGCTGAGGCTGTAAGAGCAAGGAAAGGTACTTTTTCAGAAATAAGGTCCCTCAACAAAGCAATTTTCAGGTAAGAAGGCCTGAAATCATAACCCCATTGAGAAATGCAATGAGCCTCATCTACAGCAATCAGGTTAAGGTTCATCTTCTGAACCCTGGCCTGAAATATTCTTGTTGAGATCCTTTCAGGTGATATGTAAAGGAATTTGTAATCACCATAGATACTGTTTTCAAGTACTATATCAATCTCCTCATGTGACATTCCGGAATGAATAGCTAAAGATTTAATTTCAAGGCTGTTAAGACGAGCTACCTGTTCTTTCATCAAAGCTATAAGCGGTGTTATTACAAGGCATATTCCCTCGGAAGCAAGAGCCGGGACCTGGAATGTCATTGATTTTCCACCACCAGTGGGCATCAGTCCAAGCGTATCCCTCCCTTCAGCAACAGATTTTATGATCTCCTCCTGCAAAGGCCTGAAAGAAGTGAAACCCCAGTATTTTATCAGTATCTGTCTGTATGGTTCAATATTCATTTTGACAGCGAACCTTGATAATCATAACAAAAATAGTAACTGTTATTCAATTTTTTATGAGGATGAAAAGAATGAATGTTTTATGAGTGATGAATTTTTCGTAATTTGCGGCATCAAAAAAAACTAAAAACCCTGCCTGATGTCGTTTCTGGAAGATAAAATTGTATACGAAGGACTGACATTTGATGATGTCCTTATCCTTCCTGCATACTCGGAAATTCTCCCGAGAGAAGTAGACCTGAGTTCGATGTTCTCAAGGAATATCCGCATCAACACACCTATTGTATCCGCAGCAATGGATACTGTAACAGAAGCTGATCTGGCAATAGCGATTGCCAGGGAAGGTGGTATAGGAGTAATACATAAGAATATGAGCATTGAAAAGCAGGCTTCACAGGTAAAAAGGGTGAAACGTGCTGAGAATGTGATGATATTTGATCCGATAACAATAAACCTTAATGCAACAATTGCTGAAGCTATAAATCTGATGACTGAATATAAGATAGGTGGAATTCCTGTTATAGATGAAAACGGCATACTTAAGGGAATAGTAACAAACAGGGATCTCAGGTTCGAGAATAATCACAACAGGAAGATTACCGAGGTGATGACAAGCAACCTTATCACCACAAATCATCAGACTGACCTTGAAGCAGCAGCAAGAATACTGAGGAAACATAAGATTGAAAAGCTTCCGATGATTGATGAAGAAGGCAAGCTTATGGGACTGATAACATACAAAGACATCACAAAAACAAAGGACCGGCCTAATTCCTGTAAAGATGAGAAAGGCCGCTTAAGGGTTAGCGCTGCTGTCGGAATTGCAGCCGACACAATGCAGAGAGTTGAAGCACTTATCAATGCCAGTGCCGATGCTATTGCAATTGATACAGCTCATGCACACACTAAAAGTGTCATAAAGATTCTGAAAGATATCAAGAAGAACTTCCCTGGAACAGAAGTTGTTGTCGGTAATATCGGGACAGCTGAAGCTGCAAAAAAATTAGTTCAGGAAGGTGCTGACGCTGTAAAAGTAGGCATAGGGCCGGGTTCAATATGCACGACAAGAGTGATAGCCGGTGTGGGAATCCCGCAACTGTCAGCTATCTATAATGTGTCAAGTGCTATTGAGGGATCCGGTGTTCCGGTTATTGCCGACGGAGGCATCCGTTATTCCGGAGATATAATTAAAGCAATTGCAGCAGGTGCTGATTCGATAATGACTGGATCTCTCTTCGCAGGAGTAGAGGAATCACCCGGAGAGACAATAATCTATAATGGACGTAAATTCAAAGCCTACAGGGGAATGGGATCTCTGGAAGCAATGCAGCAGGGATCAAAGGACCGCTATTTTCAGGATATTGAGGATGACATTAAAAAGCTGGTACCCGAAGGCATAGCAGCAAGGGTTCCCTATAAAGGCACTCTCTCTGAAGTAATTTACCAGATGACCGGAGGATTAAGAGCCGGTATGGGATACGTAGGGGCAAAAAATATCAGTATCCTGAAAAGAGACACGAAGTTTGTCAGAATAACAAACTCAGGCATTATTGAAAGTCATCCCCACGATGTTTCAATTACGAAGGAATCGCCCAACTACAGCAGAAAAGTAGTTGAATAACCGGAAGTAAATTAACCTGATGAAGATCAGATCATCTGTCCTCCTTGTAATATTTTTTACGATCCCTGCTGTATGCAAGACCCAGGATCTGAATGACAGCATCCTGATGACTATTGCCGGAAGAAGGATTGAAGCCGGAGAATTCATCAGAATGTTCAATAAAAGCGATGAATCAGGTAAACTGCCTGATGTTGACACCTACCTTCAACAATATATAAACTTCAGACTTAAGGTTGCCGATGCAATAAGCGAAGGTATTGATACAACAAAAGAATTCATAAACGAACTGAATGGTTACAGAAGCCAGTTAGCTCAGAATTACCTGACCGACACAAAGACAAAAGAAAAGTTGCTTCAGAAGACTTACGAGAGGTCCCTTGTAGAAATCAATGCCTGGCATATCCTTGTAAACTGCCCTGAAGGCTCAAATGCGACAGATACTTTAAATGCCTGGAACAAAGCTGCAGATGTTAAACAGAGGATAATGAGGGGAGAGTCTTTTGAACATGTTGCAAGAAGCACATCGGACGATCCTTCTGTAAGACTTAATGGCGGCAACCTGGGGTACTTCACCGTTTTCCAGATGATTACTCCGTTTGAGGATGCAGCATATAATCTGAAGAAGGGCTCTGTATCTGATCCTGTGAGAACTCCTTATGGTTATCATATTATTAAGGTAGCTGACAGAAGACCTTCAAAAGGGAAGGTGCTTGTTGCCCATATTATGAAATCTGCTCCCCCCGGAATATCTGCAGAAGAAGAAAAAAAAGCTGAAGAATCGATAAATAAAATATACAAAGAGCTTCTTGACGGAGCCTCTTTCAGCGAACTTGCAGAAATATATTCCGATCATAAACAGAGTGCTGTCAACGGCGGTCAGCTGGATTGGTTTGGAGCCGGAGAAATAATTACTGAATTTGCCGAAGCCGCTTTTGCAATCCCTGATACCGGAAAATATAGCAGACCCGTAAAATCGTCATACGGCTGGCATATAATTAAACTGCTTGGCCGAAAGGCTCCGGCATCCTTTGAGGAGAACAGATCGTATCTTGAAAGCAGGATCAATCAGTCATACCTGAATTCCCTCAGTAAGAAATCACTTATCAGTACTCTTAAGAAAGAGTACAAATTCAGAATAAATACGACTGTTTTCAACTGGTTTTTGAGTAATACCGATTCTCTGATAATTAATGGTCTGTCAAGATATAACCGTAAAACAATCCCCTCAGGCAATATTTATTCGTTTGCTGATCAAAGACTTTCCTCAAGAGATTTTGCAGCATATATCGACAACAGGAAATCAAGAATAGCCACCAACGATCCTGCAATATTCATAAACAAATCAATCGAGGCTATATCAAATGATCAGATAATTCAATACGAGAATTCAATACTCGAAAAGAAATACCCCGACTTCAGGTATCTTATTAATGAATTCCATGACGGAATCCTTCTTTTCAATATTTCTGAGGAGAAACTATGGAAAAGGATACAACAGGATTCAGCCGGACTAATGAAATATTATGAGGCTCATAAAACGGAATTCCTTACAAAAAAGGGCCTTGAAACCAAAACATACACTTTACGGATTCCTGGCGGAGACAAAAAACTGGCATCTGCATACAGAAAATTTTCAAGAAGAAAAGATACAGACCGTCGCATGATTGAAAAATTCAATAAGGAAAATGATTCTGTACTTGTTATACATGAAAGATTATGGTTCGAAGGCGATAATCCGCTTATTGATAAAATCAACTTGAATAAAGGAAAACTTGATACTACAATAGATAATTACCCCTCAATAATAATAATTACTAAGGTTGTTGAACCTGTTCCAGAACCTTTCATCGAAGTTGAAGGTGAAATGATGGCCGGATATCAGGATTATCTCGAGAAGGAGTGGATAGAACAATTAAGGGCAAAATACACCGTTAAGATTAGTGATCATATTTTTGATATGGTTAAAAAGAGCTTTGGTAATGACTAGACTTGCTAATATTATGATTTTGTTGGTTCTTTTATCAGGGTGTAATAATCCGGGTAAAATAGCCAGCAGGTTTCCGGTAGCTAAGGTCGGGAACAATATACTTTATTTTGACCAGATCCCAAGGGTTTTTCAACCGGGTACAACAGATGCTGACAGCGCTGCAATGATACAGAACTATATTAACCGGTGGGCCAGGAAAGAACTATTATTACAAAAAGCCGAAGAAAACCTGAGTTCGGAGAACAGGGATGAAATTGCCCGTCAGATTGAAGAGACAAGGGCAAATCTGGTTATCTATCAGTATCAGAGGCAGATGATGCTGGAAAAAATGGATACTTTAATAAACAATACTGAACTTGAAAAGTATTATTCTGAAAACCAGGCAAGCTTTATGCTGGCTTCAAACATTGTGAAAGCATTATTCATTAAAATTCCACTTGAGACCCCAAACATTGCAAGAATAAGGTCACTTGCCAGGTCAGGCGAACAGAACGACCTGCAGGAACTTGAAAAATTATGCTATCAATTCGCTGATAAATTCGATGATTTCAATGAAGAATGGGTAACACTCGACAGGATTTCAGTCGAGCTGCCCGAAGAAATTAACAATCAGGAATCTTTTCTGAGAAGGACACCATTTTATGAGACATCAGATTCCGATTATCTCTATTTTGTCACGATCCGGGATTACAAACTGAGATCGACACTTGCTCCTGTTGAGTATGTGCAAGAAGATATAAAAAGGATGATCTGGAACATGAGAAGAATAGAATTTATCCAGGCCCTTGAAAATGGTATTTACAATGATGCACTCAAAAATAATATGTTTATGATTTATAATAACAAAAGATGATGAGAAGAGGTCGAAGATTATTTTTGATGCTGGCAGGTATTTATTTATCGGGGATGACCTTAATAAATTCACAGGTTCTTGTTGAATCTATAGCTGCAATTGTAGGCAATGAAGTAGTATACCTGTCTGATGTAGAAGAGATGGTGAATGAGATCAGGCTTAGGGGAGACAAAACACCGACAGACCCGTTAAGATGTATGGTTTTGCAGGAGCTGCTTGTATCAAAACTATTTCTTGATCAGGCTCGTATAGACAGTATTTCGGTTACTGATGAAATGGTTGAAGGTGAGGTCAACGCCCAGATTAATGATGTTATACGACAGGCAGGAAGTGAACAGGTCCTCATG
Source organism: uncultured Rikenellaceae bacterium (assembly GCA_964399575.1). Classification (GTDB taxonomy): domain Bacteria; phylum Bacteroidota; class Bacteroidia; order Bacteroidales; family VadinHA17; genus LD21. The sequence goes on along the minus strand of CAYNRI010000010.1, from coordinate 17,628 downwards.
GAGTATTTTAAAAAGACCATGATAGAAATACGAAGGGATATCCGGAAACGGATGGTCGAGCAGGAAATAATACGACAGGTACAGGGTGTTATCTCTGAAGATGTTACTCTGACGCCAAGAGAACTAAAAAAATATTTTTCTGAAATTCAAAAAGACAGTCTGCCTGTTATTCCGGCGAGGGTCCAGGTAAGTATTATTCAACTTGACCCCCCTAAAAATGAAGAGAATAAAGCTGAAGCCCGTCAGCGACTCCTTGACATACGGGCAGAGATACTGGAAGGCAAAGGTTTTAATATGCTTGCTGTACTGTATTCTGAAGATCCCGGGTCTGCAATAAACGGAGGTGAAGTTGGGTTCAAACTCAGAGGGGAACTCGAAAAACCCTATGCTGATGCTGCCTGGAGCCTGACGAAAAATACAGTTTCAAGAATTGTTGAGACCCGCCACGGCTTCCATATAATACAGGTTATTGACCGGAAGAACGATATGCTGAATACCAGGCATATCTTAATCAGGCCAAAGGTCAAACCTGAACAGGAAGCCAAAGCAATTACAAAACTTGACAGCATAGCGAGACTAATAAGAAAAGACAGCCTGAAATTTGAGAATGCAGCCAGGATGTTCTCAACACATAAAGACAGCTGGATCAATGGTGGAAAATACGTCCGGGTTGATCCCACAAACCGGAATACCTGGTTCTCGCTGGATGAATTTGAACAAGAAATGTACGTAAAATTAAGGGATCTGAAAGTTGGCGAAATATCTGAACCTTTCCGGACAACAGACGAAAACAATAATACAGTCTTCAGGATCGTGAGGCTTGACAATGAGATCCCGGCCCACAGAGCGAATCTGAAAGATGATTATCAGACCCTTTACAACGCTGCCATGATGGATAAACGTTCAAGGCTGTATCAGGACTGGATCAAGAAAAAACTTGCTGTTACATATATCAGGATAAGTGATGAATTCAAATCATGTGACTTTCTGAACCAGGGATGGTTGAAATAGATCTTCTGAAAAAAAAATTAAAGACAGCAGCAGGTAAGATATTGCTCCTGAGCGGCATATTTATCTTATCAATAGGCCTGCTGACTAATATCAGTTACGGACAATCAACAACCGTGAAACGACGGATAGACCTTAAGCATGCTGATGAAGATATAATTGAAAAAGACAAACAATCTGGTAAAGACTGGCATCGACTTATAGGCAACGTCGACCTGACTCACAATGAAATAAAGATGAAGTGTGACAGCGCTCATTTCTTCCCCGATAAAAATCAGGTAACAGCATATAGTAAGATCCATATCGAACAAGGCGACACTCTTGATATAATGGGGGATTATCTCTTCTATGATGGCACTACTGAAAAAGCAAGCCTGAAAGGAAATGCTGAACTGATTGATAAAGAGACCCATCTGTATACCAATTCAGTAACTTATGATGTGAAGAATGAAATTGCTCAGTATGCAGAAAACGGAACTATAACAAACGGAGACAATAAACTTACAAGCATTATTGGCATTTACTATCTCGCAACAAATACATTCCATTTCAAAGACAGCGTAGAGATTGTTAATCCCGACTATACAATGAATGCTGATACAATGGATTATAATACAAAAACAGAGACAGCATTTTTTACAGGTCCGTCAGAAATGAAAGGTGACAGCCTGTATCTGTATTGCGAAAAAGGCTGGTATGATACTAAAAACAACATAACAAGGATTTGGATAAATGCATTGATAGACAATAAAAAGCAAATTATACGTGGCGATTCTCTGTTCTATAATGAAAATACGGGTTATGGACAGTCATTTGGTAATGTCAGTATTACAGATACAACAAATAATCTGATAGTAGCCGGAAATTATGCCTGGTATTTTAAAGATCCCGAGCGGTTCATGGTCACAGATAGTGCATTGTTTATCCAGATCTCAGGTAAGAGTGATTCATTGTTCCTCCATGCAGATACTATAAGTACCGTCACCGTTGCTGATACTTCAGTAAAAGGCTACAGACTTGTGAGAGCTTATTATGGATGCAGGATCTTCAGCAAGGATTTTCAGGCAAAATGTGATTCCCTCTCCTACTCTTTCAGGGATTCTGTTATCAGGTTCTATGAAAAGCCTGTACTGTGGGCAAAAGAAAACCAGCTTACTTCTGATTCGATGGCAGTTTTTACAAGGAACAGGCAGGCTGAAAGGATTGAACTATACAACTCCGCTTTTATTGCCAGCCAGGTTGATTCTCTGAGGTTTAACCAGATAAAGGGAAGATCACTTACGGGCTTTTTAAGGGATAATGAACTGTACAGGATTGAAATCAACGGTAACGGTGAATCGATATCCTATCTTGTCGATGAAGATGAAATTGTGGGGGTGAATACAGCAAAATGCTCAAGAATTGAGATCCTTATAGAAGATGGTAAAATCAGGGATATATTTGAATACCAGAATCCCGATGGTGTTATAGACCCCCCAACCTCATCACCACAAACAGATAAACGCCTTGATGGGTTCAACTGGTATGATCACCTGCGGCCAAGGAGACTGAAAGATATCTATGTCGTTGCAAGTGAAATAAATAACTAAATACACGCTGGACTAATCCTGTACACTGAGAACTCTTAAAAAATTAAAATTTAAAGGAAAAATTAATAAGGCTGAGATAAATATCAATATTCATCTTCATTAAAGAAGAAATCATCTTTGCTGGGATAATCAGGCCAGATGTCCTCAATGCTCTCATAAATATCGCCTTCATCTTCAATCTCCTGAAGGTTTTCAATAACTTCCATCGGAGCACCTGACCTAATGGCAAAATCAATCAGTTCATCCTTGGTTGCAGGCCATGGGGCATCTTCAAGTTTTGATGCTAATTCGAGCGTCCAGTACATAATTTCCTGATTAGTTTTCTTCAAAAAAAAGTTTGCAAATATATATATTATTTTTCTTTATAAACAATAACTATTTTAAAGAATTAATGACATTTATACTAACCATGTAAGCTCCTCAATATCAAGATCTGAACTTATTTTACGACCTAGTAAAAACAAATAGTCGGCAAGACGGTTCAGATATTTGACAATCAGCGGCGGAATTTTTTCTGTCGAATCTAGTTTCACAACCTGTCTCTCAGCTCTGCGGCAAACACATCGTGTAATATGGATATAAGAGACCAGGATATTACCACCGGGCAGGATGAATTTCCTCAATTCAGGCAGAGTCGCCTCTAAACTGTCGATAGCCTTTTCAAGGGCATCAACAGGATCCTCAACCGTAACTATAATTTCAGATGCTTCTTTCTCAGAATCTACGGCCAGGGCAGCATTAAATATCATAAGCTGTTTCTGAATGCTGACAAGCAGATCTCTGTTTTTTTGAATTTTCCGGTGGTCCCTTAGCAGACCTATCCAGGATATAAGTTCATCAACTGATCCTAAAGCTTCAATTCGGGGATGGTGCTTCGGAAGTCTTCTGCCGCCTGAAATTGATGTAGTGCCATCATCCCCGCTGCAGGAATATATCTTCATACTTATTAAAAATTATCAGATTATCCTGCAATATAGGAATTTAAGCTTAAGCTAATACCTCAGTTCTGCTTATACTTTTCATTGACATAATCCTGGGCAACTTCACCGTCGAAGAGTCTAATTATCCTGGCAGCATGTCTTGCTATATCTTCCTCGTGAGTTACAAGGATCACTGTATTGCCGTTACGGTGAATTTCATCAAGCAAGCCCATAATATCCAGAGATGTCTTACTATCGAGGTTTCCTGTAGGCTCGTCGGCAAGTATTATTGAAGGCTTGTTGACAAGAGCTCTGGCAATTGCAACCCTCTGCCTTTGTCCTCCTGACAGCTCATTTGGCTTATGAGTCATCCTGTCTGCAAGCCCGACATGGCTGAGAGTTTCTATAGCCATTTTTTCCCTGTCCACTTTTTGCATTCCTGCATAGATTAGCGGAAGTGTAACATTTTCAAGCGCAGTATACCTTGGAAGCAAATTAAATGTCTGAAAAACAAACCCTATCTCCTTGTTCCTTATCTCGGCAAGGAAATCATCCTCCATCTTACTTACATCTGTCCCGTTAAGTATATATTTCCCGCTTGTAGGAGTATCAAGGCAGCCAAGCAGGTTCATAAGTGTAGACTTACCTGAACCTGATGGTCCCATAATGGCAACATATTCGTTTCTTGTAATATCAATTGAGACTGATCTTAAAGCCCTGACAATCACGGATCCAACCTGATAATTCTTCACAATATTTTGAATCTCAATAACTTTGTCCATAAGTATAAATTTTAATTTTCGAAATTAGATTAATTAGTTTAAATATTGAATTATCTGTTCTTAATTTTTGTTAATACCTGATAATATAGTCAAAATGGTTCATCCCCTGCCTGAAAAAAACAATACCCATCCTGAATATATCTATTGTGAAAGAAACACTCTTCATCCTCACTATCTCCGACCATGCTTCTTCCATCTCTTCAGAAAGATGTATGTCATCTATTATCACAACACTTTCATTATCTGTCATTTCCATTATCAGCGTGATATACTTCAAAACAGGTTCTTTTCTGTGATTCCCGTCTATAAAAACAAGTCCAGGCTTAACACTTTGATCCTTAAGAAGCGGAAGCATGTCATCAAATGATCCATTAAGTAGTCTGATGTTTTCAAGCCCGGCAACACTGAAATTATCCCTGGCAATTGCAGATATGGCCGGACAGCCTTCAATAGTATAAACAACAGTATCAGACCTGGCAGCTGCCATGTACATTGTACTCATTCCAAAGGAGGTACCTAGTTCAACAATAGATCGATTTCCAAACCGGCCTGCCATATTTGCAAGTAAATTACAATACTTTGGAGGTACTGTTGAATTACGTGCTATTTCTGATACTTTTCTCAAATTACCTTTCTTATTTGCCGGACCAGCTCCCATATCTGTGACCTGTATCTTCCTTTTATCTGCACTTAGCTTTTTTCTGATATCTTCAGTAATTAAGACAATAGCAGGGTTGATTTTATTCCTGAATAACCTTGAAACCAGATCGAAAACAAAAGGACTATGAATACCATAGCCTCTGAAATGCCTTGAAATGAGAAGGTATCTTAAATATCTTATGCCTGAAAAAAAATTCATTCTCTACTGAAAATAACCTTAGGTAAGGTTGTCAAAATTAAGTATTTTCGGAAATCTTTTAATCAACCTGTGATGAGGTCGGAAAATGCTGGATCTACTTGATACAGATATTAAATACTTGCAGGGCGTTGGCCCAAAGAGAGCGGAACTGCTTAATAAAGAGCTAAATATCTTCACATACAGGGATCTTCTTTATTTTTTCCCATACAAATATATCGACAGAACCAAAATCTACAGGATAGCAGAACTGGATCAGGACCTTCCCTTTGTACAGATAAAAGGGGTGATAACACAATATTATACGGAGGGAAAGGGTGCCGGCAAAAGATTAGTAGCTGATTTTAAGGATGATACAGGCACAATTAAATTGGTTTGGTTTAAAGGAACAAAATGGATAATGCAGAATTATCTTCCGGATGTGGAACATATCGTCTTCGGTAAACCCGGGATATTCAACGGTCAGATAAATATAATTCATCCGGAAATTGAAGCAGCTGAAAAAATCGCAAACAGGATTTCCTCAGCTTTCCAGGCACAGTATAGTACTACTGAAACCCTCAAGAACCATTTTCTTAACTCAAGAGCAATAGGCAAGCTTATCGGAAATATGTTCAGGCAGATCAGTTTCACTATGCCGGAGACTTTACCTGACTATATATTATCAAAATACAGGCTGACAGGGCTCAGGGAAGCACTTTTTAAAATACATTTTCCCTCAAATAACCCAGATATTGAAAAAGCAGGTTACCGTCTGAAATTCGAGGAATTGTTCTATATCCAGCTGAATCTGATACGTTATAAGAACAACCGGTCATTGAAACAAAAAGGTTTCATATTCTCTAACGTTGGAGAGAATTTTAATAATTTTTATTTCAATAATTTACCATTTACATTAACAGAAGCTCAGAAAAAGGTGATGAAAGAAATCCGGAAAGATCTCGGATCCGGAAAGCAGATGAACAGGCTTCTTCAGGGTGATGTGGGCAGCGGTAAAACACTTGTGGCTCTTATGAGCATGCTTATTGCGATAGATAATGGATTCCAGGCATGCATAATGGCTCCAACAGAAATTCTGGCAAGTCAGCATTACCAGACTGTCACAAAAATGCTTCAGGGATTAAATATCAGGGTCAGGCTTCTGACAGGATCCTCAAAAAGATCATTGCGAAACGAAATAAGCGAATCACTGCTTGATAGTTCACTTAATATATTAATCGGCACCCATGCCCTCATTGAAGAAAATGTCAGGTTCAGTAATCTGGGCCTGGTAATTATTGATGAACAACATCGATTCGGAGTCGAGCAAAGAGCAAGGCTCTGGAAAAAAAGTCTCAACCCTCCTCATGTTCTTGTGATGACAGCCACCCCGATACCGAGAACACTGGCAATGACCCTTTACGGGGATCTTGATGTTTCAGTTATTGATGAGTTGCCACCCGGAAGAAAACCTGTGAAGACAATGCACTTTTTTGATTCAGAAAGAAATAAAGTTTATGGTTTTCTCCGGGAAAGAATTAGGGCAGGACAACAGGTATATGTTGTTTATCCGCTGATCAAGGAATCAGAAAAAATGGATTATAAAGATCTGGAAGACGGATGGGATAATATCTCGAGGGTCTTCCCTTCTCCTGAGTACTGCATAAGTGTACTGCATGGAAAAATGACGCCTGTCATAAAGGAAGAATCAATGAAGCTGTTTAAGGAAGGTAAGGCCCATATACTTATTGCTACAACAGTTATTGAAGTAGGAGTTGACATTCCAAATGCATCTGTGATGGTCATTGAGAGCGCAGAACGATTTGGCCTTTCACAGTTGCATCAGCTGAGAGGAAGAGTCGGAAGAGGAGCTGATCAGTCATACTGTATTCTTATGACCTCAGGTAAACTTACCAAAGAAGCCGCAACAAGAATAGAAGTAATGATAAGGACAAACGACGGATTTGAGATAGCAGAAACTGATCTTCAGTTAAGAGGCCCCGGGGATATTGAAGGAACGATGCAGAGCGGAATACCCTTTGATCTTAAAATTGCAGATCTTGGCAAAGACGGACAACTTATTGAATATGTCAGAAGAATTGCCGAAGATATTATATCTAAGGACCCTCTCCTGGGGCAGGACCAGAATCTTATCCTCAGTCATGAGCTGAACCGGCTTTTCAGCAAGAGGCAATCATGGAGTAACATAAGCTGAAAAGGAATATCAGAACTGAAAAATAAAAATTTTCTTAAATTATGATAAAAAACAGAGGCTATTCCAACAGCAATTATAATTTTGCGGATTAACTTTTCCCGGAACAAATCACAATGAGTGGTTCAAAGATCTACGAATGTATCGAACATGATGGTATTGTGGCAAACGCTGATGAAAGATCTGTAACTGTAAAAATAGTTTCAAATTCAGCATGTTCCGGATGCCATGCGGAAGGATTCTGTATGGTATCTGATAAAAAGGAGAAGGATATAATTGTTCCCGGAAAATACACAGTAGCTCCGGGTGACTGTGTTATAGTTCAGATGAAGAAATCGATGGGTTATAAGGCACTTTTTATTGGATACATTCTGCCGCTGCTTGTTTTTCTTGTTGCGCTGATCCTTTTTGCGGCTTTCTCTGTCGGTGAGATCTATGCAGGATTAGGAGCCCTCGTAATACTGATACCATACTACCTGATACTCTGGTTTTTCAGGAAGAGGATTGACAATAATTTTACATTTACTATAAAAGCATAAATATTAATGAGTTCCACGGTTATTATAACAGTAGCATGTCTGAGTCTGATAGCTTTTCTGGCTGCAGTCATTCTCTATTTTGTTGCCCAGAAGTTCAAGGTCTTTGAAGATCCCCGTATTGATGAGGTTCAGGCTATCCTGCCTGCAGCCAACTGTGGCGGCTGTGGTTTTGCAGGGTGCAGAAGCCTGGCTGAAGCACTTGTAAAAGCCGAAACATTTGAGGGATTAAACTGCCCGGTAGGAGGTGCTGCTGTGATGGACCAGGTTGCTAAAATACTTGGTAAAGAGGCACCGGCTGTTGAACCTAAGGTAGCTGTCCTGCGTTGCAACGGATCCCCGGAATTCCGGGCAAGGACATCAATATATGAGGGTGTTGCAGACTGCCGGATAGCGCATAATCTCTATCAGGGAGAAACAGATTGCAGTTATGGATGTCTTGGCCTGGGCGACTGTGTCAGGGCGTGCACCTTCGGAGCAATATACATAAATACTGAAACCGGACTGCCTGTTATAAGCGATGAGAAATGTGTTTCATGCGGCGCATGTGTCAAAGCCTGCCCCAGAAAACTGATAGAATTGAGAAAGAAAGCCAAAAAAGACCGTAAAATATATGTTGCCTGTTCAAACTGCGATAAGGGTGGCCCTGCAAGAAGAGCATGCAAAGTGGCATGCATTGCCTGCGGTAAATGTCAGAAAGTATGTGAATTCGATGCTATTAAGATTGAGAATAACCTTGCATATATTGATGCAGCAAAATGCACCTTCTGCAGAAAATGCGTAGCGGAATGTCCTACAGGATCAATTCTTGAGATCAATTTCCCGCCCCGCAAACCCAAGGTAGAAGTTCAGACTGAAACTGTGAACGTTTAAAATGATTGTAATTTAAAACATATAAAGTGTTGAAAACATTTCCCAAAGGAGGTGTTCACCCACCCGAGAATAAAATAACTGCCGGCAGTAAAATACAGAGGCTGGCTGTTCCTGAATCTGTTATTATACCGGTCTCGCAGCATATCGGTGCTCCTGCAACAGTAAATGTAAACAAGGGAGACTCTGTCAAAGTAGGACAGGTTATCGCCACATGCAAGGGCTTTGTATCTGTTAATATCCACTCCTCTGTCTCAGGAAAAGTGAATAAAGTTGACACTATAGTTGACTCCTCCGGGTATAAGCAGGCCGCTGTATTCATCGATACGGAAGGTGATGAATGGCTTGAAACTATTGACAGGACTGATGAACTAAAGACAGAAATAAAACTATCTGCCGAAGAAATTATAAAAAAATGCCAGGAATCGGGAATAGTCGGTTTGGGAGGAGCTACATTCCCTTCACATGTAAAACTTACTGTTCCGGCGGGTAAGAAATGTGATATACTGATAATTAACGGAGTAGAATGTGAGCCCTATCTTACATCAGATCACCGCCTTATGCTTGAATACGGCAGGGAGATACTTGCAGGGGTCTCAATTCTGATGAAAGCATTAAAAGTCGACAAAGCCCTGATTGGCATTGAAAACAACAAGACTGACGCAATAGGACATCTTAGGACACTGGCAGGTTCATTCAAGGGTATAGATATCTGCCCCCTTAAGGTTAAATACCCCCAGGGTGCTGAAAAACAGCTTATTAAAGCTCTTACAAGAAGAGAGGTTCCTTCGGGTCGTTTACCCCTAGATGTTAATGCAGTAGTACATAATATAGGTACCGCTTTTGCCGTATATGAAGCAGTTCAGAAGAATAAGCCTCTCATAGAAAGGGTTGTGACAATTACAGGGAAAACCCTGCCGGCACCGGGAAACTATTTTGTAAGGATAGGAACTCCTGTAAAAAAGCTTATCGAGGCGGCCGGAGGATTACCTGAGAATACAGGTAAGATCATTTCAGGAGGTCCGATGATGGGTAAAGCCCTTATCAATGCAGAAGTCCCTGTAGTTAAAGGGACATCCGGTATAATTCTGTTCCCGGAGGAAGAAGCAGGAAGAATGGAATCCCAAGTCTGTATCCGTTGTGGTAAATGTATCTCTGTTTGTCCGATGGGCCTTGAACCATATCTGCTCATGAGCCTTTCCCAGAGAGATTTATTTGAGAGAGCAGAAAAAGAACGTATAACTGATTGCATGGAGTGCGGATCCTGCAGCTTCACCTGTCCGGCCGGACGTCCCCTGCTTGATTATATACGTCTTGGAAAATCAACTGTTATCAGGATGGCCCGCGAAAGAGTTGTAAAATAATCAGATCAATAATAATTGTTCATGAGTAATATTCTTAAGATTTCACCATCACCCCATTCACATAGTCCGGAAACAACACGGAAATTAATGTTTGGTGTGGTAATTGCACTGATCCCGGCGCTGTTCACGTCGGTGTTCTACTTCGGTTATGGAGCAATAATAGTGACAGCCGTTTCAGTAGCCTCCTGCCTTCTGTTTGAATACCTTATCCAGAAGTTCATCCTGAAGAAACCAGTCAGCATAACGGACGGTTCAGCACTTGTTACAGGATTGTTGCTCGCCTTCAATGTACCATCAAACCTTCCTGTCTTCATTGTTATAATCGGCAGCTTAGTTGCAATAGCTATTGCAAAAATGACTTTCGGAGGGCTTGGCAACAATCCATTCAATCCTGCTCTTGTTGGCAGGGTTTTCATGTTGATATCATTTCCTGTTCAAATGACTTCCTGGCCAGTACCCGGAGGTTTTAAAACAGGTTATACTGATGCTGTGACCGGGGCTACCCCGCTTGCAATAATCAAGGAGGGTATCAAGAACGGTGAACCCTTATCGCAGCTTATAACACAGATCCCAACCCCCTCACAAATGTTCCTTGGTGATATGGGAGGTTCTCTTGGAGAAATAGCAGCAGTTGCTCTACTGATCGGTTTTATCTATATGCTTGTAAGGAAGATAATCACCTGGCATATACCGGTATCTGTTATAGGAAGTGTAGCAGTTTTTACTGCAATACTATGGCTAATTAATCCTGAGAAATATGCCAGTCCAACATTCCATATTTTAGCAGGCGGTGTGCTTCTTGGTGCCATCTTCATGGCAACAGATTATGTAACATCCCCGATGAGTATACGATCACAGATAATTTATGGCTGCGGTATTGGTATCCTCACTGTAATAATCAGAGTATGGGGTGCCTATCCGGAAGGAGTTTCATTTGCGATACTGATAATGAATGCTTTTGTTCCACTGATGAATGCATATATTAAACCCAGAAGATTTGGTGAGGAGGTAAAAAATGGCTAAGATCGAATCATCTTTTAAGAATATGGCACTGTCGCTGACGATTATATCTATGGTAGCATCAGCCTGCCTGGCTTTTGTCTATCAGGTCACAAAGGGGCCTATCGAAGCTTCAATATTAAACAAGAAAATTTCAGCTATTAAAATGGTCATCCCCGACTTTGACAATAATCCTGACTCAGAAATGTTCAGACTGCCTACAGGGGATGGCGACAGTCTTGATATTTATCCAGCCAAAAAGGACGGAAATCTGATAGGGTTTGCTGTAAATACTTATTCTCCGTCAGGGTTCAGTGGAAATATATCACTAATGGCAGGTTTCAGAACCGATGGCACTATTATAAATATTGCTGTTCTTGAACAGAAGGAGACTCCCGGGCTCGGAACCAAAATGGCGGAGCCTGAATTCAAAGACCAGTTCAATGATAAAAATCCTTCTGACTTTGATCTTAAAGTAAAAAAGGATGGCGGTCAGGTTGATGCAATAACAGCTGCAACAATAAGTTCAAGAGCATTTTGTGATGCTCTCCAAAGGGCATATAAGACACTGTTTACAGGTAAAGACTGGAATGATCCCTCAGTTATTTCCGGGACTGCCATGTCGGAACAGGGCATTTTATAAAAAGGGAATAAATAACAATAAAATCCTAAAGATGAACCAATTACAAAACTTTACAAAAGGATTCTTCAAGGAAAACCCGATCCTTGTTCTTGTTCTGGGTACCTGTCCTACCCTTGCAACAACATCATCGGCAATAAATGGAATTGGAATGGGAATTGCAACAACTTTTGTTCTGTTAGGCTCAAATGTTGTCATATCTCTATTGTCGAAAGTCATCCCGGATAAAGTAAGGATCCCTGCATTTATAGTGATTATAGCTTCATTTGTAACAATTGTTGACTTGTTTATGCAGGCTTACGTACCATCACTTTATGAAACACTTGGAATCTTTATTCCGTTGATCGTAGTTAACTGTATAGTACTGGGAAGAGCTGAAGCATTTGCAAGTAAGAATTCTGTATTATCATCATTTGTTGATGGTGCAGGAATGGGATTGGGGTTTACAATGGCACTTGGCATTCTCGGAGCATTAAGGGAAATATTAGGCAGCGGCGCTGTGTTTGGATATAAATTCATCAAGGGTGATGGAATACTTGTTTTTATTCTGGCACCCGGAGCCTTCATAGCCCTGGGTTATCTTATTGCTCTGATAAACAAACTTAAAAGAACATAAAAATCATTGATATGGAATATATTCTGATAATAATATCTGCTATATTAATCAACAATGTTGTCCTGGCGCAATTCCTGGGAGTTTGTCCCTTTCTCGGTGTATCAAATAAAGTCTCTACTGCTGTCGGGATGGCTGGTGCTGTAACTTTTGTTCTTGTCCTGGCTACAACAGTGACTTATCTTATTCAGACGTATGTCCTTGATAAGCTCGGTATTGCTTTCATGCAGACAATAACATTCATCCTTGTGATCGCTTTCCTTGTTCAGATGGTGGAGATCATTTTGAAAAAGATCAGTCAGTCCCTTTATCAGGCTCTTGGAATATTCCTTCCTCTTATTACGACAAACTGTGCTGTACTTGGTGTAGCAATACTTGTTATTAAGAAGAACTATAATCTTCTTGAAGGTGTTGTTTATGGAGCTTCAACAGCGATAGGATTTGGCCTGGCCCTGGTCATACTGGCAGGTATGAGAGAGCAGCTGGAACTTGTTGACGTACCTCAAGGCATGAAGGGTGTTCCATTATCGCTTGTAATAGCCGGAATACTTGCTCTTGCATTCATGGGTTTTACAGGAATAGTTAAATAATATACCTACTTTTGTCATATCATACCTACCTGGTTGATTATGACGGTGGAGGATTACTTCAATATACTTGGTCTGCCAGCAGACTCTTCCCTTGACGATGTAAAAAAAGCTTTCAGACAGAAAGCACGTCTTTATCATCCTGACATAAATAAAAGCCCTGATGCTATCGAAAGATTCATAGCAGTAACTGAAGCCTATGATTTTCTCATCTCTAATTTCGATAAAGTCGCTGATGATTCTGAATCATTTCGTCAGGCTATGGAAGACTGGAGAAAATACCGGCAGGACCGTTCAAAGCAAAGAGCAGGGGTTTATGCCAGGGCTTCCTATATAAGATTCAGAAAAACACAGCTCTACAAAACGACCCGGATATTTGATGGTACAACAGTAATAGTAAGCATGATTATATCGATAATGGTAATCGTCTACACAGTTTTCGGATATGTCTACAGGCTGAAACATCCGATTCCTCAGTTTGGCAAACCCTCAGTCTTTATTTTTCTTATGCTGCTTCTCCTCGGGATCCTGTTCTTTTCAATTTCAATTATTTATCTTAAAGAATACCGCAGCTCGTCAAAAAAACGAAGAAAAAACTGAATCATAAAGGGATAAGAGTCAGATCCTGGCATATTAGTCCAGAATTTATTTCAAGGCTTACTTTACAGGATTATACAAGATTCCCTTGTTATTTCAAGCCCCTGATCTGTCATTTTAGCTTGATGAAAGTGAAAGGTACTTCCATGATAGATGAAAAATATTCTCCCCTCTCAAGGATATCTTCATCACCATCCTCATAATACCAGTTAATTATGTACTTCGTATTCTTAAGGCTAACATGCTTGATTTGTTCAAGCAGATGAATGAATGCTTTAGCACTGGCACTGTTAAAATATTCAAGGATCATATCAACACAGGTTATATCCGCAGGTGCCTTGATATATTCAGCTACCCATTTTTCAACAGGGGCAAAAAATTCATTCACGTTCTCATGAATAGAGCGCCCTTTTATCCGGATCGAGCCTTCAGGAGAAAGAATTATCTCCGGGGAAGTTTTTGTGGGTGTAATTTTGAGTTCTTTCATCCTTCAAAATCTGATCCGAATATAGTTAAATTAACGCTAAAATCAATTATTGAAACATTCAAAAATCGGATCGTTGAAATTATTAAATGATATTTTCCTTTTCTTCTGCTCAATTTCCTGGATAATATTGAGTACTGCCCTGTTAACCGGAACATCTAACCCTAATATATCAGCATTTTTTACTATATAACCATTAATGTATTCTACTTCTGTCACTTTACCCCTTTCAAGTGACTGGAGGCTCGATGATTTTAGTTTCCGGTATTTAAAACCGATGACAATAATAAATAAATGACGGCGCAGATCAGCCAGCATATTCCTGCCTGCCAGAAACTTATAGAAGTCCAGTTTATCTCCGAACACTTCGATTCTGATATTCATACTGTCAGCAACAAGTACAGCTTCCCTGATTATTTCAATAAAAATTTTTCTCACCTTTCTGACAGAAAGCATCCTTCCCAGATACAGTCCGCAAATAGCGCCAAGAGATGTGATACATGAATTGATAATAAGTTTGGCATAAAGGTGTCCCATAAAATTATCAGTTAATTTAACCGGCTCAACAGATGAGAGCATCTCCCCTACTGATTTAAGAAAATCATCAGGTGGCCTGTCGGGGTATCCTATCACAAAATCACCTGTGGAGGTCATTGCAAATTTCCCCTGTGAATCCATTGTCGCTCCCCAGCCGGTAATACAACCAATGAGCCTGCTCCTTCCAAGAACCTGTGCCAGGTCATCAATACATATTCCGTTCTGCATTGAGATAACAAATCCGTTTTCCTTAAGAAGAGGTTTTACAGATTCAGCTGCTTCAATCATATCTGTCGCTTTAGTTGCATGAAGAATAAGGTCCTTTTTGTCCTTTACTTCTGTAACTGATGCATATGCGGGCATTTTAACGTTCACATTGCCGCAAGCTCCTGTCACTTCAATGCCCTGTTCAGAGATGAGTGCAGCATAGTCGGAATATTTGCTGACTATTTCAACATCATAACCAACCTTTTTAAGCAAGGCAGCTGTTATACCACCAACAGCGCCTGCACCTATTACGAGGATCGACAGCCCTTTTGTCTCCATTTTTTTTTGATTTTGGTTCAGAATCTGGCAAGTGGCGCAACATTCTGATCTGTAAATTCCCCTCTAAGATATTTATAATAGCCGGCAATTCCTATCATAGCAGCATTATCTGTTGAATATCCGGTTTCAGGGATGAAAAGGTTCCATTTTCTTTTTTCAGCTTCAGCTTTAACGGCAGCTCGTAATCCCGAATTAGCAGAAACCCCTCCGGCAATGCCGATCTCTCTTATTCCGGTCTCATTTGAAGCCTTTACAAGCTTGGAAGTAAGGACTGAGACTATCGTATCCTGAAGTGATGCACAAAGATCAGCTTTATTCATTTCAATAAATTTCGGATCTTCTTTGATCCGGTCACGAAGGAAATACAGAAAACTTGTTTTTAATCCGCTGAAGCTGAAATCAAGACCTCTTACCGAAGGTTTGGCAAAACGAAATGCCTTCCTGTTGCCTGCTGCTGCCAGCCTGTCTATTGCCGGACCAGCGGGATAATCCAATCCCATAAGTTTTCCGCATTTATCAAATGCTTCGCCGGCAGCATCGTCTATTGTATTGCCCAGAACCTTCATCTCAAGATAGTCCTCCATTTGAATAATCCTTGTGTGACCGCCTGATACAAGGAGGCATAGAAATGGGAAACCCGGAACAACTTCATTTTCTTTCGCCTTTCTTATAAAATGAACAAGGATATGGGCTTCGAGGTGATTGACCTCTATCAGAGGTATACCAAGTGAAAGTGCAAACCCTTTGGCAAAGGATGTCCCGACGAGAAGAGAACCCAGCAATCCGGGTCCCCGGGTGAAAGCCACTGCATCAATATCGGATACCCTGAGCCCAGCCTTTTTAAGGGCCTGATCTGTTACAGGAACAATGTTAGCCTGGTGAGCACGTGAAGCAAGTTCCGGAACAACGCCCCCATAAGACCGATGTATTTCCTGGCCGGCTATAAGATTGGAAAGCACATAACCATCCCTTACAACTGCAGCGGAAGTATCATCGCAGGAAGATTCTATTGCAAGGACAGTAACAGACATAAAATTGTTTTATACCAGCAAATATCGGATTATTTTATTTCAGATTATTTAGTCCGGGCCGGAAAATGATCTTCCCGTGCAAGGCAACATTATTCTTTCTTTAACATATGTTACTATGTTTCAGGCTCGGTACGATCTTTGTAATAATGTATAGCAGATGACAAAGCTGTTTTAACAGGTGTAATTATTATCTTTATACCCTGTAAATTTTGATGATCCAAACAGATATATTGCAGGTTTATTGCAACTAAATGAACAAAAGGATTAAAAGATCAGTCAGAATAATAATAATTACTGCCGGGATCCTGATCGTTATCCCGTTTATGCTTGCAATTGCAATAAGTCTTCCCTCCGTACAGACGCTGATAATCAGAAAACTTACTGAAAATATCTCAGATAGAATTGAATCTACAATCTCTGTCGGCAGCATTGAGTACTCCTTCTTCAACAGATTAAGACTGCAGGATGTCCTCCTGAAGGATAAGAATAATGACACTCTCATGTATGTGGCACGTGCTGCAGCCGGAATAAGGAAGATTGATCTCAGGAACAAGTCAGTGGTACTCGGAAGGGCTGTTGTAACTGATCCTGTTGTTGCTTTTATAACAGATTCGACAGGATCAAGCAACCTTAGATGGTATCTCGATCTTATCAGAAACCCTGAAGGATCATCAGGAAAGAAAACAAATATTGCTATTAATCATATTGATATCAACAAAGGAAGATTTGCTCTGGCGAACCGGACAAAGGAAAAAGGAAAGACACTTGTCAATTTCAACGACCTTGATCTTAGCGGAATAAATGGGATTGTGGAGGATTTTATTATCAGTAGTGATTCGGTCTCTTTCAATATCTACAATCTTACTTTCAGGGAAAGTTCGGGCTTTAATGTCAAGAAAATGTCAGGAGAAATACTACTTGCTGACAAAGCCATCAACTTTAATTCCACTAAGTTATTCTGTGATACAAGTGAATTAAATATTTCACATCTCAGAATAAGCCCCGACTCAACAGGATCATTCGATAATTTCATAAACAAAGTAAAGCTTGACCTTCTCCTTGACAAATCAACGGTGGGCTTTTCTGATCTGCAGTTTTTTGTTCCTGCAGTAGAAAGGATGCAGGAATCTGCAGAACTTTCAGGTCATATCCTGGGTACTGTATCTGAGTTAAAGGGACGGAACATCGAATTATCGTACAGAGACAGTACATATCTTGATTGTGATTTTGATCTGTCAGGGCTTCCCGAGATTGACAACACTTTTATTTACATAGGAGTCAACAGACTGAATATAAGCAGTAATGATGTTTCAAAAATTTATATCCCCGATAAAGGAGCAATTGTGCTTCCTGACATTTTTAACAAGCTGGGTTATGTTTCATTCAACGGTAATTTCACAGGATTTACAACGGACTTTGTCACCTTTGGCAAACTGACATCTGAAGCAGGCAATATAAGCACTGACGTATCTTTCAGG
>CAYNRI010000009.1:13352-48334 GCA_964399575.1 uncultured Rikenellaceae bacterium | reverse complement strand
GATATATCCCCTCTTAATTATATCTCGAAAAAGAAAAAAGAGCCTGATGAGATTTCCCTCGATCTCAAAGGAATCATTGAAGGGAACGTTCTTCTTACAAACCTTTACAAGAACCCGCTTCTCGAAAGCAATCTGAAAGTAAGTGATTTTTCAGTTCTCCAGAATGACTACGGAGAACTGTCAGTTGTATCTGCGTGGAATGCAGAGAAAAAAGTAGCCGACATCAGGATCGGGAATGATTTTGAGGGAAAGAAAATGATAGATATTGATGGCACCTATGATCCGGCTGCAAAAAAAATCGCACTGGGTATCAAAGCCGACAAGCTGCCAGTTGATGTACTTAATCCTCTTCTTAAGGTATTTGCATCTGATATAACAGGAACTGCCTCAGGAAACGTAAGATTCACTGCCTCACCGGGAAATATTGTACTGAAAGGCGCTCTTTTTGCCGAGAATACTTCAATGAAGGTTGACTATCTTCAGACAAAATACAAGCTTAATGATTCAATAAGGTTTGATAAGAACAACATCCTTTTCCGAAATATCACTATCCTTGACGAAAGAGGAAACAGTGCACTCCTGAACGGATCAGTATCACATAAGAATTTCAACGATTTTATGGCCAATCTAACAATTAACATGAATGAGGTTATGGTACTGAATACCAAGCCAAAAGATAATGAATTGTTCTATGGCACGGCATTCGCCAGGGGGGTGACTACAATAAAAAGTGGCACAAACACTCTCTCCTTCGATATTTCAGCACAAACAGGAGCGAATACAAGATTTAATATACCATTGAATTCAAGTGAGACAGTTTCAGATTATTCTTTCATTACTTTCATCAATACAGATACCGGTAAAGTAACAGAAGATAATACAAGACCTGTTGTAGTCTCTGACGCGACCAAAACCGGTCTCGATCTTAATCTGGAGCTGGATGTGACACCTGATGCAGAAGTGCAACTTATTTTTGATTCAAAGGTAGGAGATATAATGAGGGGTCGCGGTACCGGCAAACTGAATATAAGTATCAATCAAAAGGGTGAGTTCAGGATATCCGGGGATTATAATATTGAGGATGGTGATTATCTTTTCACTCTTGGAAATATCCTTAACAAACCATTTACTGTAGAAGACGGAGGGAGGATAATCTTCAATGGCAACATCGACGATGCTGAAATCGACATCAAAGCCATCTATAAGCTGAAAGCCTCATTATATGAGATACTGCAGGACGAGAGGTTCAACGAAAGGATACCTGTTGAATGTCATATAGACCTGTCAGGCCGGCTTTTCAATCCGGTTATCAACCTTGACATATTCCTTCCTTCCGCCGATGAATCAACAAGGGCCTATCTTAAGAATGTCATCACAACTGAAGAGGAACGGAGCCGTCAGTTCCTTTACCTCCTTGTAATGAACAGCTTCTACTCTGATCCTTCATACAGGTCAGGCCTCACTTCAACTACTTCAACAGGTACTTCGGCTATGGCTGTTACAACTACTGAAATGGTCTCTAACCAGTTAAGCAACTGGTTATCCCAGATCAGTAACGATTTTGATATTGGTTTTGTATACCGGCCGGGATACAAGGATATCAATGCAAATGAGGTTCAGCTTGCACTCTCCACCCAGCTGCTTAATGATAAGGTTGTAATCAACGGCAATTTCGATGTGCGGGGAACAAGCGGCCCGTCAACAGTAAACGATCAGCTGACCGGAGATTTTGATATTGAATACAAACTGACTGACAAGATCCGTTTTAAGGTCTTCAACAGGTTCAATAATCCATATACAGGTAAACAGGCACCATATACCCAGGGCTTCGGTGTTTTCTTCAGACAGGATTTCGACAAATTTTCCGACTTGTTCAGGAAAAAGGAAAAACCTGAAATGAAAAAAGAAGAGGAACCTGTCGTATTGGCCGAATAATTTGTGCAAAATCAGGCCATTTACGTACTTCAGTTAATAAATAATGAGGCTTTGTTATTAACCGAATATAATAGAATGGATGATAAATGCGTTATTTAATATCTTCGCACGTTGAAGAGAAAAAATCATACATCATTCAGGATATTAATAACAAACAGAAACATTAAATATGGGATTTACACAGTTTATCATGCAGGGAGGAACTCTTCCTCCTGAGACGACAAGTGAGATTAAATTAACTTTATTTGATCTTGCATTTAAAGGTGGATGGGTAATGGTCCCCATCATACTGCTGTCATTTGTGGCAGCATATATCTTCATAGAGAGATATTATGTTATAAGAAAAGCCACAAAAGAGGATCAGAACTTCATGAACAGAATAAAGGATTATATCCATGACGGCAAAATTGACGCTGCAATGGCTCTGTGCAAATCGACAGATACTCCCTCAGCCAGGATGATCGAAAAGGGAATAAGCAGGCTTGGCAGACCACTGCAGGATATAAGTACTGCTATTGAGACTGTCGGAAAGCTGGAGATATCAAAACTTGAAAAAAGCTTCCCTACGCTTGCTACAATAACAGGAGCTGAACCTATGCTTGGTTTCCTCGGTACTGTCATAGGGATGGTTCAATCCTTCTATGCAATGTCACAGGCAGGAAGCAACATAGAGGTCTCTCTGCTCTCTGGCGGTATATATACAGCACTTATAACAACTGTTGCAGGTCTTACAGTTGGTATTCTGGGATATTTCGCCTACAATATTCTTGTTGTCAAGGTAGAGAAAGTGATCTTCAACCTTGAAGCAACAAATACAGAATTCATGGACATCCTGAATGAACCGCTAAAATAGAAACCAGAATGGCAATATCTCAAAGAAATAAGATAAGTATCAATTTCAGCTCTACAGGAATGACTGACGTTGTTTTTAACCTGTTGATATTCTTCATGTTAACATCAACACTTGTCCATCCAACTGCACTTAAGCTGTTACTTCCGAAAGGTTCTACTCAAACATCAGCCAAACCGCAGACTACAGTATCGATAACAGCCGACCAGAGATATTATGTTGAACAGCAACCCGTAACTCTTGAAGAGCTCGAGATTGTTTTGAAACAAAAGCTTGGAAGTGCTCCAGAAACATATATCTCATTGCATGCAGACAAAACAGTGCCTTTTGAAAGTGTTGTCAAAGTACTTAACATCGCTCAGGCGAATAACTATAAATTGATAATTGCAACAACTGCAAAATAATGACCTTCGCAAAATACCTTCAGAAAAGAGGAAGGGTTTTGTCGGGACTGCTGTAATTCACGCGGGTGTATTTGTTTTAATGCTTGTCATCGGTTTTTCAATCCCTCCGCAGGAACCTGAAGAAGAGGGAATACTTGTCAATTTCGGCACTGACGAAACGGGACTTGGTATGATTGAACCATCACCCGCACCTGCAATTGAAGAGACAGTACCTCCCCCTCCTGCCCGGGAGCCTATAACAGCTGAAGAAGAGCCTCTGCTGACCCAGAATAATGAAGAGGCCCCTGAAGTAAAGAAGGTTGACCCTGAAGCTGAAAGGAAACGTCGTGAGCAAATTGAGGCTGAAAGAATCAGAAGAGAGGAGCTTGAAGCAGAAAGAATAAGAAAAGAACAGGCAGAGATAGAAAGAAGAAGAATTGAAGCTGAACAGAGACGTCAGGAAGAAATAGCCAATAAGACAAGGGCAGCACTGGCTGGTGCTAAAAACGCCGGTACAAGTTCAACAAGTGAAGGTGTGGCAGGAGGTCAGGGCAACCAGGGTTCTCCAACAGGATCTGTCGATTCACAAAACAGAGGAGAAGGAAGCGGACTGGGTAACAACGGAATATCTTACAGCCTCTCAGGCAGGGGCGTTCGGAAATTACCACTGCCGAAATATGATTACCAGGGAGAGGGCAGAGTTGTCGTGGAAGTAAGTGTTGACCGCTCCGGAAAAGTCACACAGGCAGTAGCCGGAATAAAAGGATCAAATACACTTGATGAATACCTCCTCAGGGTAGCCAGGGATGCCGCAATGGAAGCTCAGTTTGATGCAAAACCCGACGCCCCGGTGATTCAGAAGGGTTCTATAACGTATAATTTTATCCTCAGATAATTTCAGCTTTTCCTGTCAAAAAGCTCCTTGATTGCAATATGCAGGTTATCGATCAGATTATGATCCTTGATAACATAATCATCAATGCCTTTTCTGGCAAGTTCGAGAACAACCTCCCCATTATCCTGACCCGAAAGCATTATAACTGAGATATCAGGTTTTACAAGCTTGATCTTGTCAAGAACTTCCATACCATTCATGAATTCCTTATCTTCTTTGGCAAATAAATAATCGAGAATAATAAGATCAGGATTCTTGTTCAAAGCTTCAAGGCAGTCTTCACCTGATTCAAAAGATTCAAGCTGAAAGCCTTCAGAAGAAAACCTCTTGACTACCAGCATGTTTATAAAAGGATCGTCATCGACGACAAAAATTAGTCCAGGCTTGCTCATCATCTGAAAATTATAAGGAGGATACAGGTAAAGTTAGAAAAAAAAATCAGTCGTTAATATATTTCTTCTCTGAAAAAAATCACATCGAGAAGAGAGGATATGGAGCCATCATTCTTTTGACTTCTTCCCCGACTTTTGCAATTACTGATTCATCATCAACATTTCTTATGACCTCATCGATAAGCTCAACAATGCTTCCCATATGTTCTTCCTTAAGCCCCCTTGTTGTAATAGCGGGGGTCCCTACCCTTAATCCTGAGGTAAGGAAGGGTGATCTGCTGTCAAAAGGAACCATATTTTTATTTATTGTTATATGTGCCTGAACAAGTGCGTTTTCAGCTTTCTTTCCTGAGATCTCAGGAAATTTTGGTCTGAGATCTATCAGCATGAGGTGATTGTCAGTCCCGTTTGAAATTACCTTATATCCTTTTTCAATGAATGCTTTTGCCATTGCCTCAGCGTTTATCTTTACCTGCATCTGATAATTTTTAAACTCAGGCTCCAGGGCTTCGCCGAAAGAAACAGCTTTGGAAGCAATCACATGTTCAAGCGGTCCCCCCTGAATTCCGGGAAATACAGCTGAGTTGATGAGAGAAGACATCATTCTTATTTCACCTTTCGATGTAGTTATCCCCCATGGATTCTCAAAATCTTTTCCGACGAGTATTATACCCCCGCGCGGTCCCCTCAGGGTCTTATGTGTTGTTGATGTAACAATATGTGCAAATTTCAGAGGATTATCAAGCAAGCCGGCTGCTATTAATCCTGCCGGATGTGCCATATCTACCATCAGTATAGCGCCCACCATATCTGCTATCTTTCTCATTCTCGCATAATCCCACTCACGTGAATATGCCGATGCACCTCCGATAATCATTTTTGGTTTTTCCTTAAGTGCGATCGCCTCCATCATTTCATAATCAACTGTTCCGGTTTCCTCTTTCACTCCGTATGCGACAGGTGAATAAAGTATCCCGGATGTGTTAACCGGAGAACCGTGAGAAAGATGTCCCCCATGAGCCAGATTAAGCCCCATGAATTTATCTCCCGGTTTTAAAACAGTTAAAAAAACTGCCATATTAGCCTGAGCCCCGGAATGAGGTTGTACATTTACATATTCGGCGTTGAAAAGTTGCTTCAGGCGGTCTATAGCAATCTGCTCAGATTGATCCACAATTTCGCAACCACCGTAGTACCGGTGTCCCGGATAACCCTCTGCGTACTTATTTGTCATTACCGATCCCATAGCTTCAAGTACCTGAGGGCTGACAAAATTCTCTGAAGCTATAAGCTCTATACCGTTCAACTGACGTTGTTTTTCCTTTTCAATCAGTTCAAAAATCGATTTATCTCTTTTCATATTTATGTAAATTAAAAATTCATTCTTCTGAAAACTGTATCAGTAATTCACGATATGTTGTATAAATTCTTGATTTTGAAATATATCCAACATAGTAACCGTTATTGAGAACAGGAAGGTTCCAGGCTCCGGTCTTACGGAATGTATCCATCACTGTTTCTATATTCTCCTTTGTGTCAATATAAGAAGGTGGTATTGTCATCAGGTCCCGTATGTGGGTGCTTTTATACAACTCCTTATTAAACATTATCTCTCTTACTTCATCGAGAGAGACGACACCTTCAAGGATGTTATATTCATCAACAACAGGGAAGAGATTACGCTTCGATTTTGAAATAGCTTCAACAAGATCACCAAGTGTATCTGTCGGCTTTACCTTGAACAGATCCGTCTCGATCTCTTTCCTCCAGTCCATCATTGTCAGTACGGCTTTATCCTTGTCGTGGGTTATCAGTTCTCCTTTTTCTGCAAGCTGAACATGATATATTGAGTGGCGTTCAAAGCTCCTTGTTGTAATATACGCCACCGTTGATGTAATAATAAGCGGTATAAGCAGATCATATCCTCCGGTTATCTCAGCTATCAGGAAGATCGCTGTCAGCGGGGCATGCATTACTCCGGCCATCAGCCCGGCCATCCCCACAAGGACAAACCTGTTATCAGGTAGGTCAATACTAAGAAATCTTCCCAGCAGGCTGGCAAAAAGGTATCCGACAGTGCCTCCTGTGAAGAGGACCGGAGCAAAAATACCGCCTACTCCGCCCGCACCGTTAGTGGAACTTGTTGCAAGTACTTTCAGGAAAACAAGGCAGGCCATAAATAGAACAACAATCCAGAAATTATCTGAAAGCCTGTAGAAGATACTGTTCTCTATCACCGGATCAACTCCTTGCTGAAGGAGAAGCAGAACGGTATCATAACCTTCACCGTAAAAAGAAGGAAAGAGGTAAATAATCAAACTAAGGATCAATCCTCCGGCACACATCCTTAAATACACATTTTTGATCTTCGCGAAATTCTTTTCAAGGAATAATGTCATTTTTGAAAAATACAGTGAAATAAAGCCGGCGGTTATTCCCAGTGCAATATACCATGGTATATTGGTAATATTGAATGCCTCAGTTATACTGAAGGAGAACAGAACCTTTTCTCCCATTAAAAAATAGGCCACAGTTGCTGCTGTGACCGAGGATATGAGCAAAGGAACAATAGACGATATTGTGAGATCAAGCATCAGAATCTCCAGCGTGAATACTATTCCGGCGATTGGTGCCTTGAAAATGCCTGCTACAGCACCGGCTGCTCCGCATCCTATCAGAAGGGTTATGCTGCGGTAATTAAGCTTGAAAAAACTCCCAACAGCTGATCCTATTGATGAGCCCGTAAGAACAATAGGAGCCTCGGCTCCCACAGATCCGCCAAAACCGATCGTCATTGTCGTTGCAACAATTGATGTCCATGTATTGTGAACCTTCAGACGGCTCTTCCCCTTCGAAATTGCATAAAGCACCCTGCTTATCCCATGTCCGATATTGTCCTTTACAATATACCTGACAAATAAGACAGTCAGGAACATTCCCAGGATCGGGTAGGCAAGATACAGGTAATCACCTGATTCTCTTGTTATTCCCCGGGTTAGTATCTGATGGGTATAGTGGATTGTGTTTTTCAGGACTGCAGCAGCAATTGCACTTAGAAGCCCTACTAACAGACTGAGCAAATATAAGAGCCTAACCTGATCAATATCCTCAAACCCTGGCTTTAGTATTTTCCTGAAAAACCTGCTTTTCAACATGATTATGCAAATATAAAAACATTACTAAAGCTTATCTGCTTTTTATTTAAGTTTGTCTTTTTGTATAAGCACACTTATTTCAGGTCACTGATATCATTCTTCTGCCGATGATTAAATTCAAAAAATCCTGTCTCGATAATGGTCTGAGAGTTCTTGTACATGAAGACAGGTCAACTCCTCTTGTGGCAATAAATATCCTTTATGATGTGGGATCAAGGGATGAAGATCCTCAGTCAACCGGGATGGCCCATTTATTTGAACATCTGATGTTCGGAGGAACACCTGGCATTCCTCAGTATGATAAATACCTTCAGCTGGCGGGAGGCGAGAATAATGCATTTACAAATTCTGACATAACAAACTACTATATAACAATTCCGGCTGACAATATTGAAACAGGATTCTGGCTGGAGTCTGACAGGATGGGATCAATTGATTTCTCTGAAAGGAACCTTGATATTCAGAAGCGGGTTGTGACAGAGGAGTATAATCAACGTTACCTGAATCAGCCTTACGGTGATGCCATGTTACTTTTAAGACCACTTGCATATAGAACTCATCCTTATAAATGGCCGGTAATAGGAGCAGATATTTCCCATATTGAAAAAACCGATATCTCTGATATAAAGAATTTTTTCTTTTCACATTATGCACCGAATAATGCTATTCTATCGGTGGCAGGCAATATTGCTCCCGACCGTGTGTTAAGGCTTGCAGAAAAATGGTTTGGACCTGTCAGAGAACGGCAAATAAAAGCCAGGCAGCTTCCGGCAGAACCTGTGCAAAAACGGAATAGGTTACTGGAGACTGAAAAAGACGTACCCTCTGCTGCTCTCTACAAATGCTGGCACATGTGCAGCCGGACCGATGCTGATTTCATGACACTGGATCTGATAACTGATCTTCTGTCGGCCGGAGAATCAGCCAGATTATATACAACACTCGTAAAGAAAGAGAAATTGTTCAGTGAGATTAATGCATATCTTACATCAGATATCGATCCGGGACTGATAATCCTGTATGGAAAACTGATGGAAAATGTTGAAATAGAACATGCTGAGGAACGTGTAAATTATGTTATAAACGAATTAAAGCATAAATATGTTCCTGTCCGCGAACTTGAAAAAGTGAAAAACAAATACGAAGCTTCAACAGTAATCGGTAATTTAAATATACTAAACAAAGCCTTCAACCTGGCCTATTTCGAGCTCCTGGGAGATCCGGAGCTTATCAACAGGCAGGTGGAACTTTTTAAAACTACTGACAGGATTGATGTAATTGAATCCTCCCAGAAATATTTCCGGGATACTAATTGCAGTACATTATATTATAAATCATCGAGGAGGAACAGGCAATGAAAAGGGGAATGCTTAAAAAACCTGTTGTACGGCAGGTAATGCCCGGTGAAATACCTGAAGCCAGATGTGTAAGGCTCAGGAACAACATCCCTGTTTATTTGATAGAAACCGGCCATGAAAAAGTAATTCGTCTTGAGTTTGTTTTTGGTGCAGGTCACATAAGAGAAGATAAACCAATTGTTGCCTCTGTAACCAATCTTATGCTTACTGAAGGATCCTCCTGTCACTCCTCTGCTTTTATAAACAAGACGCTAGACTGGCACGGAGCTTTTTATAACCAGTATGCTGAGAGGGACAATGCCGGGTTCATAATCTGCTTCCTTGAAAAACATCTGGAAAAGATCCTTGAACTTTCAGGAGAGATCCTGTTCAATCCTGTTTTCCCTGAAAAGGAACTGAAAATATTAATCGATAAAAGATATCAGCAATACATCATAAGCAGGGAAAAAGTACAGATACTGGCTCAGGAGAAGTTCTTCAATAATGTTTTCGGCGATCATCCCTACGGCAGGGTTGTAAGGCCTGAGGATTTTAAAAATACCGCACCTGATATCCTGAGGGAATTTCATTCAACATATTATAATACAGGTAACATGGCCATACTTGTTAGCGGATGCATTCCTGCAGGACTGACTGATCTTCTTGAAAAATTCTTTGGAAACCTCCCTCCTTCCGCTAAACCACCGGCCATAACAGAAAAACCCTGTAGTCTCTCCGGGAAAAGAATCAATATTGAGAAGAAGAATGCAATACAGACAGCAATAATCATTGGTTCACCGACAATTAATAAGTGCCATCCGGATTACCCGGGGCTGAAGATCCTCAATTCGATCCTTGGCGGTTATTTCGGTTCACGTTTAATGAGGAATATAAGGGAAGAAAAAGGTTATACATATGGCATCTCATCTGCAGTCTCATCGCTAAAAATGAGCGGTTATAAAGCCATCTCAGCTGAAGTGCGAAAAAAAAACACAAAGGAAACGATCGATGAGATTTTTAAAGAGATCCGTACCCTTCAGAAAGAGCCTGTCGGAAAAGAAGAAATGAAAATTGTAAGAAATTACATGCTTGGAGAAATGGTAAGGATGTTCGACGGTATGTTTGCCCTGGCTGAAAGCTTCAGAGCAGTATGGGATTTCGGCCTTGACAATTCATATTTTTACAGGTTTGCAGAAAAAATAAAAACAATCAAACCTGAGGAAATAATTTCACTGGCTGATACGTATTATAATATTGATGACTTGTACGTTATTACTGCAGGCTGAAAATGTTCAGGGACTTTTATACAATATTCTTTTTCCTTATCCTGTTTCTTGATACATCGATAATAAGGGGTCAGACAGATACAATACCCCCCGTTAGTCCTGTTCTTGAAATGGTCTCTGTAAATCCCATAACTGAAGATGCAGAGATGTTATGGTCACCCAGTCCCTCTGCTGATGTTTTAGGCTACATAGTCTACCTTTTGAAAGACAATGCCGGATATTACATCGATACTATAAATGATCCCATGGCTACAAGTTATACATGGACAGCTTCCGGTTCATCTTTCTACAGTGAATCATTTGTCATTGCTGCATTTGACACAGGGAACAGAAGTCCGTTATCGAACCCTTTAACTACAATTTTCTGCCATGCAGATCTGGATAGCTGTAACAGAGAGATAAATTTAACCTGGAACAGCTATATCGGTTATCCGAAAAAAGTGCTGGGCTATACAGTTTTAGTATCTGTTGACGGGGGGGAATTCGCAGAAGCCGGTGAAACTGAAGCAGGTATTACAGGTTTCACCTTAGGAGATCTCCTTACAAACAGACATTACTGTTTTATTATTAATGCTTCCCTGGAGGGCGGTTCTGTATCCCGGTCGAACCGCATTTGCATAGATACTAAAATGCAGAGGGTACCTGAATGGATTAATACTAATTACGTGACTGTCAATGATGAAAATCATTTAGAGATGTCGTTTTCAATTGATCCCGCTTCTGAGATCAGAAGCCTTAATGTTGAAAGAAAAACCGGCAGCGGAGGGATCTATGAATGGATTACAGAACTCCCTCTCTCTCCTGATCCCCAGGAATATATTGACATCAAAGCTGATCCGGAAAAGATTAACTATTATCGTTCATATGTAAAGAATTCCTGTGGCATTCCCGTTGTTTATTCCAATAGGGGATCAAACATTGTAATCTCTGCTTTCTTACAGGACGGAGACCTTGTTCTCAAATGGAATCCTTACAGAAAATGGGCCGGAGATATAAGTAACTATCAGATATTTGTAAATACCGGGCAGGGATGGGAGAAGGAAGCTGAATCAGGTCCTGATGATTCCACCTATGTTTTCAGTGATATTGCCGGACTGATGTACCTGGCTGACGGAGATGAGATCTGCTTCATTATAAAGGCATCTGAAGCCATGAACACCTACGGCATTTCAGGCGAGAGCAAGTCGGCAGAAATATGCATCCCGGTCATTGAAAGAATTACTGTTCCGGATTTATTTACACCTGATAATAATTCACGCAACGATCTCTTCCGTCCTGTCCTTTCATTCACACCTGTTGAATATTCTCTTGTAATAACTGATCTGAAGCGAAAAACGGTCTTCGAGACAAACGATTACACTATGCAATGGGATGGTACCAGTGGTGGCGTACCTCTTGGTCAGGGACTTTACCTCTGGTTCCTGAAAGTAAGATCTCCTTCCGGCAAAACCTTCTCACAATCCGGGACAGTTACTATTGTTTTCAATCAATGAACAGTTGCTGGCCACAATCCGTTATATGCATAAAGACTTTGATTTTTTAGCGTTATATTTGTAGGGCATACTGAATAGTGTTGAGATTTTTATGGGCAAAAAGGATTTTTTTGATGACGATGATAAAAAACGTATTCAGACAGATTATGATTCACTGATCAATAATCTTCTGAGGTGCAATAAGGAAGGTGATATGGAGATGATCAGCAAGGCCTTCAGGATCGCCAATGAGGCCCACTGGAACATGCGCCGTAAATCAGGAGAACCCTACATAATTCATCCCATTGCTGTTGCCAAAATAGTAAATCAGGAAATCGGACTGGGGGCAAGATCTATTACTGCGGCCCTTCTCCATGATGTTGTTGAAGATACTGAATACACTCTTGATGATGTAAAAAGGGATTTTGGCCCGAAGATCGCTACCCTTATTGATGGCCTTACAAAGATATCAGGAACATATAATAAAGAAGCATCCTCAAGCCTCCAGGCAGAAAACTTCAGGAAGATGCTTCTTACCCTTTCAGATGATATGAGGGTCATTCTCATAAAGATCGCTGACCGCCTTCATAATATGAGAACCCTGGATTCAATGCCGGAACATAAAAAAATGAAGGTCGCCGGAGAAACTATCTTTTTATATGCTCCACTGGCACATCGTCTCGGGTTATTCGCAATCAAAAGCGAACTGGAGGACTTAAGCTTCAAATTCAGGCAGCCGCAGATCTATGAGGAGATCTCATCCAAACTGAAGCTCAGTGAGAGAAAATACTATACCCTTCTCAATAAGTTCTCTCTTCCGATAATTGACAAGCTTTCGAAAGCAGGATTAAAATTCGATATCAGCAGTCGTCCAAAATCAGTTTTCTCGATATGGAAAAAAATGCAGGCAAAGAATGTTCCTTTTGAGGAAATTTATGATGTCCTTGCAATAAGAATTGTCTTTGAACCTGTGCCTGATATCTCGGAAAAAACACAGTGCTGGAATATCTATTCCATGATCACCGACACATATCTTCCAAAACCTGACAGGCTTCGTGACTGGATAAGCAGGCCTAAACCAAATGGTTACGAGGCTCTTCATGTCACAGTAATGGGTCCGGAAGGCAACTGGATCGAGGTGCAGATAAGAAGCAGAAGGATGGACGAAGTGGCTGAAAGAGGATATGCTGCACACTGGAAATATAAAGGTGATACAGCCCAGGAAAGTGAGCTGGACAAATGGATAAAAAAGATCAGGCAGATGCTGGAAAACCCTCTTGAGGATCCCATCGAATTTCTTGATGAATTCAAAATGAACCTTTTCTCATCCGAAATAATGGTTTTCACGCCGAAGGGTACTCTTGTCAGTCTGCCCAAAGGCGCCTCTGCACTTGATTTCGCTTACGAGATCCACACTGAGATAGGGAACAAGGCAATAGGTGCTAAAATAAATTATAGGCTGAATCCTGTAAGTGCTGTCTTAATGAGCGGTGATCAGGTGGAGATAATAACCTCGGATATAGCCAAACCGGAAAAAGAATGGCTTTCTTTTGTCAGGACATCAAAAGCGAAGGAAGCAATAAAAACTGCATTGAAAACCGAAACGACAAACAGAATACAGAAGGGAATGGAAATGCTCGATTCAAAACTTAAAGAAATTGGCATTAGTCCAAATGCCGAGATTTTCAAGAAGCTTTTCATAGCCTATGATGTACTCAATAAAGATGAATTATACTCAGGGATAGAGCTGGGAATAATAAACCTCGATAACCTGAAAAAGATACTTAAGAAAAATGTAAGCAGAAATGTTATAAAATATTGGGATTTCAAGCTGATCGGAATAAAAAAAGAGCCCAAAGAGACTCTGCTGTCACAGGAAAAGATTGATAAAAGTGTACCTTTCCTGCTTAGGGAGAATGTTGAGAATGCTGAACAATCATACGAGATAGCAACCTGCTGTAATCCTATTCCCGGCGATGAAGTAACAGGTTATATCTCACCGGAAGGTCCGATAATTATCCATAAACCAAAATGTCCTGAAGCAATACGGCTGATGTCAAGCGAAGGCAACAGGATAATTGCTGTTAAATGGGCAATACATAAGCTGGTCTCATTCCTTGCCCGGATAAGCATGATAGGTATAGACAGGATAGGCCTTGTGAGAGACATAACTACAATTATCTCATCTGAACTTAAAGTAAACATGACAGGGATCAACATCTCTGTACAGAAAGGAATATTCCAGGGTACAATAGACTTATACGTGCATCATACAAAAGACCTTAATAATCTTATCCTCAAGATTTCCAATATCAAAGGTATAGAAAGCGTAAAAAGAGTGGAAGATTTCTCAATTAATCCATCCTGAAAAATTCTCAGCCCCTTTCGATTTATTAAAAAAATAATAAATTTGCCTTTATTTTAAATTAGACCAAATATGCTTAATGATAATACCAAGATCACGGTAAGGAAAATACTTACTGAATACCTTGAGAGAAAAGGGCACAGGAAGACCCCCGAAAGATATGCGATCCTGGATGAGATATACTCGAGGGAAGGGCATTTTGATATTGAATCTCTTTACATTTTCATGAAGAACAAGAATTACAGGGTCAGCAGGGCTACACTTTACAATACAATCGAGCTCCTTCTTGAATGTAATCTTGTTGTAAAACATCAGTTTGGCAGAAATATAGCTCAATTCGAAAAAGCTTATCAATGCAGCCAGCATGACCATCTTATAGATGTCGAAACAGGGAATGTTGTTGAATTCTGCGATCCAAGGATCAATGAAATAATAAGAACAGCATGTGAGCTCAATAATTTCGTTCCTCATTACCACTCACTTTATATATATGGTGAAATGAAAGATTCCAAGCGTTAATAAACTGGCTGAATTGTTAATTGCTTTTGGTTTATTAGGTATTTCATGTTGTTTTTAAGTTTTATCTTGCATTTCAAACTTTCTTAAAAACATAAAATGGGAGTTATTTTTTGAGGTAAATCATTTTAATGAAAACCTAAACTAATTACGTAAGCAACTATGAAAAGTGTATTTTTCTCCTTCAAGCAAAATGCTGCCAGTCTTGTAATCGTTCTGATTGTTGCCTGTCTGTCAACTTATTCTCTTTCTGCTCAGCAAAAAATCAAAGGTGAACCAGGCAAAACATACCAGATAACAATGAACGATGGTTCTGTTGTATCAGGCAAACTGATATCCGATACAGAAAGAGAAATAGTTATCCAATCAGGGTCTATGGGTGAGATAAGGCTTGAAAAATCAAATATAGGATCAATGGCTGTTGTTTCAGCAACTGATCAGAAAGCCGGAGGAATATGGTTTGCCAATCCAAATCCATCCAAGTACCTGCTGGGGTCCTCTGCTATCCCTCTTGAAAAGAAAACAGGATACTATCAGAATACATGGATATTTGTTAATTCGGCTTGCTATGCCCTTACAGATAATATAAGTATAGCCGGTGGATTTGAAATATTATCAATACTGGCAGGAGGAGAAGGTCCTTTCGCATTCTTTATCAACCCCAAAGCCTCTTTCAAAATAGCTGAAAATTTCTATGGCGGCGCTAACGTACTTTATGCGAATACTTTAAGAACTGTTGACGAATTCGGTGGACTTGCCACCTTAAATGGTTTCTTTACATATGGAAATACAAATAACAATATAACTGCAGCTGTGGGCTGGGGATGGGCTGACGGAGAATTCAGCTCGAAACCAATTTTTTCACTAAGCGGCATGACAAGGGTTTCAAAAAGAATTGCTCTCATAAGTGAAAACTGGATACTCCCGGTGAATCCGGATGATGATAAGAGTTTATATGGAGTTTTCTCTTGCGGGATCAGGTTCCTTGGTGAAAAAACATCTATTGATCTTGCATTTATTAATAATCCGGACATTGCTGAAACCCTTGTAATCGGAGTGCCATGGCTTGACTTCACAATAAACTTTTAATAAATCAATTAACATAAATAATTCTATTGTTGCATATTATCCGGACTAAAATAATAAAATGAAAATTGACATACTGTTAGGTCTTCAGTGGGGAGATGAAGGAAAGGGAAAAATAGTCGATGCAATAAGCCCTGATTATGACATAATTGCTCGTTTTCAGGGTGGACCAAATGCAGGACATTCGCTCGAATTCAATAAGGTCAAACATGTTTTACACCTGATACCATCGGGCATATTTCATGCGGATAAGATCAACATAATCGGTAATGGTGTTGTAATTGATCCGGCTGTGTTTAAAAAGGAGATTGAGACACTTGGCCTCCCGACAGAGGAGGTTGTTAAAAGACTAATCATTTCTGCCAGGGCAAATCTCATCCTTCCGGGGCACAGGATACTTGATGCTGCATACGAATTCAGCATGGGAAACACAAAAATCGGATCCACATTAAAAGGCATCGGTCCTGCATATACTGATAAGGTAGCCCGCAAAGGCTTGCGCGCCGGAGAAATATTAAGAAGTGATTTTCACGACCTGTATAAAAACAATCTGAAAGAGCATCTTTTGATCCTTAAAAACTACAGTTTCCAATATGATCTGGATGAATATGAAGCCGGATGGTTCGAAGGTATCGAAACACTTAAAAAATTCAGGATAGTAAACACAGAATATCTTATAAACGACCTTGTCGCAGGTGGGAAAAAAATGCTTGCTGAAGGAGCTCAGGGTACAATGCTCGATATTGATTTCGGATCTTATCCTTATGTCACATCTTCAAATACTGTAAGTGCAGGAGCATGTACCGGACTTGGAGTTTCTCCAAATAAAATAGGTGAAGTTCTGGGGATTTTTAAAGCTTATTGCACAAGGGTGGGAAGCGGCCCCTTTCCTACCGAGCTGAATGATGCAACAGGTGACAAGCTGAGAGATACAGGACGTGAATACGGATCAACAACAGGTCGTCCCCGCCGCTGTGGCTGGCTCGATATCCCGGCTCTCAGATATGCGATAATGATAAACGGGGTAACAAAGCTATTCATGACAAAAAGCGATGTGATGTCAGGTTTCAGTACAATAAAAGTCTGCACCTCCTATAAATATGGTAATAGAGAATTTATCGAGATCCCCTTCGACAACAAACAGGTTGAACCGGTCTATACTGAACTGCCCGGATGGCAGGAAAATATTTCACACATAAGAAATTTTGAGAAACTGCCTGAAAATCTTAAGAAATATATAAAATTCATTGAGGATCAGACAGGCATCCCCATAACACTTGTATCTGTTGGTCCTGACCGGGAGGAGACGATATTCAGAGATTCAATTGGCTAACGCTTTACATATAACCAGGCATCGATCTGCACTGTATCCTGAAACTGAGCAAGCCTCGATACAGCCCTGCTGAAGCTCCTGTGCGATTCAGCCGAGACGAGTTCAAATGATGTGCCCTCTGGTTTTATAATTTTAGGATCATAGCCCATGTTACGGTATTCAGTTAACCATTCCTGTGCATATTCAGGAGTAATAAAACTCCCGACAATTATGTTAAATTGCGATTCAAGAGCCCTTTCAGCTTCTTCAGCAATCCGCATTGAATCCAGCCTTGCATTCTCTATGGCCAGCAAATGTTCCTGAACTTTTCTTAAAGAATCGGCTACCCTTACACTGTCCTGTTTCATTAACCATTCGGCCATTACCTTATCTTTTTTCCTGCCGAAAAGCTTCTTCCCCTTAAAATTTTTACATGATGGAAATGCCAGTAAGAGTACAATAAGTATTGCTGTAATTTTTTTCATAGTCAGAGAATAAAATTTAACTAAAAGTCGTATCGAATCATAACAGGTTATAAATCAAAGATACAAAATATTGAACATCAATCCAAATGATGTTAAAACTGTTTCAGGCTTTCATATTTCAGGAATTTTGTATCTTAGGCTGAAAAAAATCTAATTAAACGGAAGAAAATAGATGAAATCAATAATTCAGTTTTTTGAGGAAAGCGTTGAGAATTTCAGCAGTAATGTCTATCTGTGGGAAAAACCAAATGAGAAGTATGAAGGCACCACCTATGGTGAGACAAGAAAACAGGTATATGAATTCGCGGCAGGACTTATAACACTGGGAATAAGGAAGGGCGACAGACTGAGTCTCATATCAGAAGGTCGTAACAGCTGGGTTATTGGTGAACTTGGCATTCTTTACGCGGGTGCCATGAATGTGCCTCTTTCTGCCAAACTGAATCCCGATGAAATAAAATTCCGTCTGAATCATTCAGAATCAAGAATGATACTTACCTCCTCAATACAATACAAAAAGATCAAAGAGATAATCAACGAATGCAATACAATAGAAAAAATAATCCATTTTGATACACAGGAAGAATATGAGAGCAACGAGATCCATTTCAATGAGGTAAGAAAACTGGGAAGAGAATGGCTTGAATCTCCGGAGAATGCAAAGAAATTCAAGGAAATATACAGCAGCATAACCCCTTCTGATTTTGCGAATATCTGCTATACTTCAGGCACTACTGCCGATCCGAAAGGGATAATACTTACTCATGGCAACTATATTTCAAATGTCTATCAGTCTTACAGCCTCATGGACATACCTTCATTCTACAAGACTTTGCTGATCCTGCCCTGGGATCATTCTTTCGGCCATACCTGCGGTATATTTGCTTTTATGGGAAAAGGTGCCAGCATAGCCTCAGTAAAGACAGGGAAAACCCCCATGGAAACCCTCAGAAACCTTCCAATCTGCCTTAAGGAGATCAAGCCGACCCTTCTTATGAGCGTTCCTGCCATAGCCAAGAATTTCAGGAAAAACATTGAAAAAGGTATCAAGGAGAAAGGGAAGTTCACTGAAATGCTGTTCAATCATGCCCTTAAGATTTCATATAGCTACAATAAAGAGGGCTGGAATAAAGGGCAGGGCCTTCAGAAACTCAAGAAACCCTTGCTGAAGTTTTACGATAAGTTGCTTTTCAGCAAAATACGTGAAGCATACGGAGGGGAACTCGACTATTTTATTGGAGGAGGCGCCCTTTTGGATATTGAACTCCAGAGATTCTTCTATGCACTGGGGATACCAATGTATCAGGGATATGGCCTGAGCGAAGCATCTCCGGTAATATCTTCAAACTCCAGTTCGCGGCACAGGCTCGGATCATCTGGCGTTCTTGTAAACAATATGGACCTCAAAATATGTGATGAAGACGGAAAAGAACTGCCCGTAGGCGAGAAAGGTGAGATAGTAATCAGAGGAGGCAATGTTATGCACGGTTACTGGAAGAATGAAGCTGCAACCCTGGATACAATAAAAGACGGATGGCTTCATACAGGCGATATGGGTTACATGACAAATGATGGATTCCTTTATGTTCTTGGACGGTTCAAGAGTCTTCTGATAGCTGATGACGGCGAGAAATTCAGTCCGGAAGGAATTGAAGAAACAATGACAGAACAATCAAAATATATTGACCAGTGTATGCTTTATAATAACCAAAAGCCTTATACTGTATGCCTTATCGTGCCTAACCAGCATGCACTGAAATTATACCTTGAAGAAAAAAATATGACAGCCAGCTCTGAGGAAGGTAAAAGGGCAATACTTAACCTGATCGAAAACGAGGTTAATGAATACCGTACAAATGGAAAGTACGGAAAAATGTTCCCGCAGAGATGGCTCCCTGTAGCTGTCGGGATACTTGAACAGGGCTTTACAGAAGACAATGGCCTGATGAATTCAACAATGAAGATCGTCAGGGGCAAGATTATGGATAAGTATCAGAACCTGATTGATTTTCTTTATACGCCGGAAGCAAAAGATATTACAAATGAAAGGAATCTGGAGGAGGTTGACAAAATGAAACTGGGCTGATCAGGGGATCAATCTGCTTTTAAAAGGCAGGAATGTCATGAAATCTGCATGATGAACTATATATGCCTCAGTGCTCCTTGTAACAAGATCACCTTCATGGGCATGAGCTGCAATAATATGACATACTTCAGGAGGTAAGCCGCATTCCTCTGCAAGAGAAACCCCTGAAAAGGGGTGCCTCAGATACTTGCCATATCTGCCCTGAACAGCCGCTCCCTCATTATTCAACTCATACTCAAGAAGTTTCCCTACATCAGAAAGGATAGCACCGGAGATAAGCACATCCATATTAACCGGAAGATCATCTCCGAAGAACCTCTTTATTGTCTCTCCGCTTTCCTTTGCCAGATGCACTACGCATCTCTTATGCGACATAAAGCTCACTTTCATACCGGGTCCGCATAAAAGGGTAAAAGGAATCCTTTCCAGATCCTCAGGCTTCAGTACACTTCTCTCCAGTGCCAGCTCCCATGTCCTTGCTGTCTTTTCCCTGATCTGCGGATCATTGATCCACTCCAGTTCAGGCCACATCGTTTTAACAGTATCTTTCATTTCAATAAGCTTAAATCCTTAATTTTGAGATAATGGCATCAGTCATCTGAACAGTTGAGGCTGCACCCTCATCAAGCACTTCAGGCCTGCCTTTCATCTTAAGCATATCGTACGTTTTCACTTTGCCCTCCCTGATAACTTCAGCTATGGCATTGCGAACAGAAGCGGCAATTTCTTTCTCATCAAGATAATCAAGCATCATACAACATGATTCTATCATAGCAACAGGATTGACTATTGGGATCTCATAATCAGCATATTTTGGAGCAGAACCGTGAGTGGGTTCAAAAACCGCCACTCCGTCGGAAGAGAATTGCGCACTGCATGCAAACCCTAGCCCCCCTATCAGCCCTGCAAAACCATCAGATGCAATATCTCCGAACATATTCCCGGCAACGATAACACCATAATCCTCAGGGTTTTTTGTAAGCCACATCATCTGGGCATCAATATTTGTATTGAGTAACTTAATACCAGGGAATTCATTCTTCTGCATATCCTTAGCCAATTTCCACATCAGACCTGATGTCTCCCTCACAACATTTGGCTTTTCACAGACTGTAACCGATTTATACCCGTTCTTTCGTGCATAATAGAAAGCGGCGAAAAGTATCCTCTCAGTAGCCTTCTTTGTAAAAATCCTTGCAGATATTGAAAGATCCTCAACCGGTACATCCGAAAAATTCTTTCGGAACCGGGGATGAGTGAGAAAGGCCTTATAGACATCTGCCGGTGGATTCGTCCATTCCACGCCGGAATACAAACATTCAGTGTTCTGCCTGAATATCACAACATCAATAAAGGGCTCTTCAATAATTCCACCAGGTCCCCGCCTGATGAAATTAAGCGGATTGCCAATATAGGACCTGCATGGACGAATACAAATATCGAGGTTGAAATGCTGCCTGAGACCCACAATAGGACTAGAGTAAGTAAATCCTTTCCCCTGCAGTGAAGGATGTAGCTCAGCCCTTGCCTCTTCATTTGGTTTGGATGTTATTGCTCCAAAAAGGGCAGTCCGGTACATCCTTATAAGATCAAGTGTCCGCTCAGGAAGAGGATTACCTTCCTTTTTCCAGAATTCCCATCCTATATCGCCGTAAATATAGTCTGCATCAAAACCAGCAGCGTCCAGAACCCTTACAGCCTGTTTAAGAACTATAGCTCCTATCCCATCTCCAGGCAGAGCTACTATTGTCCGTTTTGCCATAGCCTGAAACTTATGTTCATAGTAAAGTTAAGCAAAAATAACTATCAAGTAAAGAGTGATTATTAACCGGTTATGTTATAAGAGAGATAAAATTTCATAAATTTGCAACCGATAGCAATAACATTTTTATAGCATGAGCATTTTAAGCGGTTTACGACCCACGCTGGTCTGGACCTACTTTGAAGAGATCTGCAAGATCCCCAGATTATCAAAGAATGAGGAGAAAATAAGGAAGTATCTTCTTGAGTTTGCACACAAAAACAATCTTGAATCCAAAGAGGATGAAATAGGCAATATCCTTATTGTGAAGCCGGCTTCAGAAGGTTGGGAGAACAGGAAGACTGTTGTTCTTCAAAGCCATATGGATATGGTTGGAGAAAAGAATGCTGATCATCCTCACGACTGGTCAGAGGATCCTATAAGACCGGTTCATGATAATGAGTGGGTCATGGCCCTGGGTACGACCCTTGGAGCCGATGATGGAATAGGGATAGCAGCTCAGCTTGCAATACTCTCAGACAAGGATATGAAAGCAGGCAGGATAGAGTGCCTTTTCACTGTTGATGAAGAATCAGGAATGACGGGAGCTTTAAATCTGAAACCTGACTTCTTCACTGGTAAGATCCTTATAAATCTTGATTCAGAAGATGAGGGCATACTTTTTATTGGCTGTGCCGGCGGAATAGATACAGTAGGTATGCTGAAGTATACCGTTGTACCTGTTGAAGAAGGAAGCGCTGCTCTCGGGATTGCTCTGACTGGACTGCATGGAGGACACTCCGGAGACGAAATCCATAAAGGTTACGGAAACTCCGTGAAAATAATGAACAGGTTCCTCTGGAACCTATCAAATAATTATGATATTTCACTCAGCGTATTTGACGGTGGAAATTTACGCAATGCCATTCCAAGAGAAGCCTTTGCCACAATAGTCGTGAAGAAACCTTATGTTGAACAGGTAATTAACTGGATTGGCAGCTTTACAACTATCCTTCAGGAAGAATTCGGCGATCTTGAAAAAGATCTTAAAGTAACTGTAAAAGAAGTTGATCTTCCGGAAAATGTGATGGATGATGAGAGTCAGATACGTCTGCTCAACGGCCTTACATGCTGTCCTCATGGAGCTATTGCATGGTCGAAAGAGATGGATAATCTTGTTGAGACCTCAACAAATCTGGCATCTGTAAGATTCATTGATAATAATAAGATTGAAATAGTGACAACACAGAGAAGCTCAATAGAGTCTTCAAAGTATGATGTTGCTGCTATGGTTGAATCCTGCCTCAGACTTGCAGGAGCAGAGGTTGTTCATTCAGACGGTTATCCGGGCTGGAGACCAAATATCAATTCCGAAATACTTAAGATAACCCAGAACTCTTACAAAAAACTTTTCGGCAGGGAAGCATATATAAGAGCAATTCATGCAGGACTTGAATGCGGACTTATCTACAAGAAATTCAAGAATATAGATATGATATCAATAGGCCCCACTATTAGAGGGGCCCACACTCCTGAAGAGAAGATAGAGATCAGGACAACTCAGATGTTCTGGGATCTGCTGATAGATGTGATAAATAATATCCCTGAACAGGCTTAGAATCAGTTAGTTTTAATCTTTCGCACAACATCGATTACTGTGCCGTCAACCCATTTAATGGCGGCTACTATCCTCTCATCAAATTGCGGTTTATCAGGTTTACCGCAAATACTTTCAGCTTCTTCCTTAAGCTCCCTGATGCTCCTGAGAATTAAGCCGCTGTTTTTCAGACTTCTGACAAGATCTTTTCTTTTAGGGTTGATTGCTATGCCTCGTTCTGTAATGATAACATCAATAAGTTCACCGGGGCCGCAAAGTGTTGTCACTTTATCAACGATTACAGGTATCCTGTCACGGAACAAAGGAACCGGTATAATGACATTTCTGGCATGGAGGCAGTTCTGCCAGCCACCAATGCCATGAAGGAGATACCCGTCAGAATGTGTTACTACGTTACCATTGAAGCCGAGATCGATCTCAGTGGCACCAAGTATCATTATATCCATCAAACTTGTAAGATTCCCTTTCGAATGGTAATTATAAGCGTTAAATACTGAGTATGGAATATGATAAGGATTAAGCTCCACAGACTTTACAGCGTCAAGATCAAAAGCCTGAGCATCAAGAATATATCCCATCTGGCCTTCCTCTAGCATCTTAACCATATATTTTGTACTGCCGCCAAATCCGAATTTTGCTTTCCACTTATTATTCCTGAGTATCTCATGCACAAAAACAGCTATTGCAAGGGATGTTCCTCCCGCTCCGGCCTGGATTGTCACCCCGTCCTTCAATACTCCTGATTTTTCAAGAAAGGATGCTGTTATCTCTGCTATCAGAAGCCTGTCGGGACTTCTTGTTATCTTTGTAGTTCCGGAAACAATTTTCTCAGGGATGCCTATTTTATCAACAACAACAACATAATCCACATAATTACCTTCTATCTCCATCGGGAAACATGGTATATCGACCAGGTTATCTGTAACAATTATTACTTTTTCAGCATAGAGAGAATCAGCTTTTGCATAGCCCAGAACCCCGCAGGCCGATCCGCCACCTGTTCCTTTGGCATTGCCAAAAGAATCGCTTGTTGGAGCTACAAGAACAGCAATATCTATTTTAAGCTCCCCGTCCTGTATTGCCTGAACCCTGCCTCCGTGCGACCTGAGGACTGCAGTACCCTTCATTTTTCCTTCTGAAACGAACCTCCCCAGTGGCCCGTTCATACTGCCTTCTATCCTGTTTATTGTCCCGTCTTCAAGATATCTTATAAGAGAATCATTACAAGGGAATGATGCAGAAGGGAACCATACAAGATCTTTCACCCCCATTTCTGAAGCAATTCTGAAAACCTCATTACTGATAAGATCCCCATCTCTCATATGATGATGAGTTGAAATAGTCATCCCATTTTTCAGACCGCATTTTCGTAATGCTTCCTTAAGTGATCTGACTACTTTATTTCCATCCTCAGGATAGTCAGCACAGACAGGTATCGGAGGAGCAAATTTCCTTCCTTCGGGCCGGTGTTTACCTACTCCCATAAAAGGAACAGCAGGAGATCCGTTTATTACAAGCGGAACTTCTCTGCCGGCTGCATTAACAACTGTCCTGGCTGCCATAATCAGATATTATAATAATCATTTACTTCAGATCACCTGAGCCCGGTCAGAAGTCAGTTTACCCAGCCTGACTGCCAGGTCAATTATTTTCCGGGCCCTTGCCACAACGGGAGCATCAATCATCTTTGAGCCAAGTGCCACAACACCAAGTCCCTGGCTCTTAGCTTCCTCAAATGCAAGGACTATCTTTCCTGCCTTTTCGATTTCTTCTTCAGACGGAGCATAGCCCTTATTAATGAAGGGTATCTGACGGGGATGGATACAACCCATCCCTTCAAAGCCTAAGGATTTGGATTCAAGGATACTTCTTTTGAGGCCATCAATATCATCAACATCTGAGAAAACTGAATCAATAGGCTGAATACCGGCTGCCTTAGCTGCCACTATCAATCTTGACCTGGCGTAAAACGACTCTCTTCCTTCTTCTGTCCGCGATACCCCTATGTCTGTTGTATAATCCTCAAGCCCGATAGCTAAAGCCACAATGTTTTGAGATGCCCTGGCAATTTCAAAAGCATTTTCAATTCCCAGTGCACTTTCAATAATAGGCATGAGCAGAATTGCTTTTTTAATTCCATGTTCTTTCCTGATTTTATTGATCTCAGCTTCAACAACGCTTACATGCTCTTTTGACTCGCATTTAGGTATCAGGATCAAATTGATGTTATGTGGCACTATATACCAGAGATCTTCCAGTCCCCTTTCCGACTGATTTATCCTTACCATTCTTTCAGCTCCCCGGAAATCTATCGTTCGGAGGGCGTTCCTCACAAGAATCCTGGCTTCATCCTTTTTAACAGGGGCGACTGAATCTTCAAGATCAAGTATGATACCGTCTGCTAAATAGAGGCCGGCATTTATCATCAAACCGGGATTATTGCCGGGCACATATAACCTTGAAAACCTGAACCTGTCACGTGAAGAAGAAAAGCTCCCTTCATTAATTATCCCGGGCAGATACTCAAGATCTGTATCAATAAGTTTCTTTATTGCTGTTTCTGCCCTTGCAGCTATTACAAATGGCAAGGCCCCTGAATCAGAAATTTTTACAGATGCATTGCGAATGCCGTAGAAATGCAGAATCTCCCTGCATATCTTTATAATTGATTCTCCGTAAAGGACTTTAACCCTGGATTCAACATCAACCAGCAATCCGCCACTATTTTTTAACTGAATAGTGATTTCACAATCGGATCTGACTTTTGGCCCCGAGTTACCGGAAACTGCAACAAGCTTATCCATATTCTTGACGATTAGGGACCGGGTTGCCCGGTTTTATCTTCACAAAGTTCAATTAAAACCCCGGATGTCGATTTAGGATGAATAAATGCAATATCAAGCCCGTCGGCACCTTTCTGCGGGATCTCGTTTATAAATCTTATATCAGCCTTTTTAGCTTCTTCAAGTTGTTTTTCCAGATCCTTCACCGCAAAGGCAATGTGATGGACCCCCTCCCCTCTCTTATCAATGAATTTGCTTATTGGTCCGTCAGGGTCAGTTGATTCAAGAAGTTCGATTTTTGTCTCTCCTATCCTGAAAAAAGCAGTTCTGACCTTCTGACCGGGTACTTCTTCAGTTTTGTAGCATTTTATGCCCAGCAAATCCTCGTACAACTTAATAGCTGCATCAAGCTCTTTAACAGCGATGCCTATATGTTCAATATAAGATGGATGCATAAGCTCTATAACTACTAATATAGTAAAAATATTTGAGTATCAGAACACAAAGCAAACATTTCTGATGTAATTCAATTATCCGATTCGTAACTCTTGCTTAAGGGGGATCAGAATGGGAATTCCTCAGGAATTGCTATTTCAGGTTCAGTACTTACAGGTTTTTTAGCTACCTGGTGTACCGGGTTTCCGTCTACAAAGATGGCTTTAAACGGAGTTGTCGGGCATGAATATTCACATTGGCCGCATCCGATACATATCTCCGGATTCGTTTCGGGAATTACAAGGTCACCTTCATAAGGTACCATGTATACAGCTTTTGTAGGACATGATTCTGAACAGGCGCCGCAGGCAGTCTTTTCGTTCTTCACAATACAATTGTCCTTTATAAAATGCACCTGGCCCAGCTGAGTAAGTTTTTTCGCCTCAAGCAGTAAGGGATGCAGTGCATTTGTAGGACAGACCTCGATGCACCGTGTACAGTTGTAATTGCAGAATCCTCTGTGATAATCCATTACCGGTTGCATAATTCCTGTTATACCGTATTCCAGCCATGCCGGTTGCAAAACACCTGTAGGACAATTAGATATGCAAAGGGAACATGCTGTGCAATTCTTCTGAAAATCTTTTATCGAAATACCTCCTGGCGGACACACAGGACATGTCTTATCCTCCTTTACAGTTGATTCTTTAGTTGCTTTTATTGTCTTTTTTTCCTGGCCTCTGAGTACTGAAGGTATCCCAAGAAGTAACAGCATTGTTCCGGCCACGAACTTGCGTCTGTCCGGGTCTGTCTTAATTTTCTTACCCTTCAGGCTGACAAAACTATAAGAGATAGCTTTGTCAGGACATATTTTGATACAATTGAAACAGTCAACACAACGGCTCACATCAACATCATACTTAAGAAAATCGATGCATGAGGATTTGCATCCTATTGCACATCTGCCACACCTTGTGCATTTATTTTCATCTATCCTGATCCTGAGCAGGGAAATTTTCGAAAGGAGACCGAGCAGGGTGCCAACGGGACAGATCATATTACAGTAAAGGCGGCCTTTTGTCAGCGACAATACCCCTGTCAGAAGTGCAAATATTGCAGGAACAATATAAACAAAGGGCTTGTAACCTACTACCGGAACGTG
This sequence comes from uncultured Rikenellaceae bacterium, assembly GCA_964399575.1. Taxonomy (GTDB): domain Bacteria; phylum Bacteroidota; class Bacteroidia; order Bacteroidales; family VadinHA17; genus LD21. The sequence goes on along the minus strand of CAYNRI010000009.1, from coordinate 21,040 downwards.
CATCAGAGAGTATATGTCAAATTTTGCCAGTATCCCTTCAAATAAGTTATTGAGAATCGTAAATACGGGCCTTACGAAATATGTCATGAACCTTCCGAAAATGCTGTAAGGGTCAAGAAGTGTTAACATGTAGACACCCCATATTAAGGAGATTATCACTGTAAGTGCCAGAATTGTATATCTGACGACAGTAAATGGTTTCTTATATCCGTATCTCCGGAACTTCTTTCGTATCTGACCCCCAATCCTGCTGAAAAGATCCTGTCCTATCCCAAGCGGACATAAAAAAGAACAATAAGTCCTTCCGGTCAATAAAGTCAGAATAATGACAGCAATGAAACCAGCTGTGATTATTGTCCTTAGATCAAGATACTTGAGTATGGAGGGTATAAACTGTAATGACAGAAGAATGTTTATGTATTTTGTCGGAATCAGGTTCTTGAGATCAACAAAAACAAAAAAGAAGGCAATAAAAACAATAGCCGAAAAAAATATCCTGAACCTCCTCAGAAAGAGTGTCTTCATTAAATTACATTTGAATTCTTTTGATATTCAGAGCATCAATATTCATTGTTCCTAGTCCAAGTTTGCTTGCAAGGGGTACGTGCGCTATTTTAGATGTTTCAATGCCTATCAATCTTGTTGCAGCTGTATCTCCTGCGACCCAGTCGGTTGTGATTATCTGTGATTTCATCTGGACTACATCCTGCTTCGAAATTCCCCTGGGCCCGTTCCTGAACATTACATTGTAGCAATCAAGTATATGCAATACGGGTTTCTTTTCAAACAATCCATAGTCAGCAATGCACTGATCGAGATCATTGGAGTGCCACCACCTTCTGTCCCAGATCACTCCCATCATATTTTTCAGGCATGCAGTCATTCTTGTTGTATCATGATCTTTGAGAATTGGCACGTTTATAAATACATCGGTATTAAGTAATACCTCATGCACCTTTACTGTCTTAAGTACGACCGCACCAGGGATCTCCACCTGCTGGTAATAACGCTCCGAATGAGCCGGAACAACTTTAGCTCCGGCATTCCTGGCAGCTCTTTCAATGCCCGAAGTCTTATAGCAGCTGGGGCCATAGTCAACTGAGTTATCGAATACATATACTTCTTTTGCCCCTGCCCTGAGAACGTGTTCTATAACACGGGTAACAAGCAAAGGGTTTGTACAGGCTCCGAATTCAGGTACAACGTCCCATCCGATATTGGGTTTCACAAGAACTTTCTGACCTTTCTTCACAAATGTTCCCATCCCTCCCAGTTCCTGTATTCCAAGATCAAACATCGCTTCAGGAGAACCGCCCTTGACAGCTACCATATCGTATCTGGCATTCCCCGAACGGGTTGTCAGCAGATCTTCATATCTGCCCATGCTGAAGGCAGCACCGGCTGCCAAACCAGCTCCTGCTGATGATTTAAGGAAGTCCCGTCTTTTCATAGTAATTGCGTTAGTTTTCTAACAGATTGAAGTAGAGAATGCCGAAAAATACAATTTTTTTTCTTTATTCTGCAATTTTAAATCTTAAATACTCTTAAAGCCATGACAAGCATTAATTTTTAATGCGAGGAAGAACCTTAAAGAAAAGGGAAATTGTATATTAGCATCCTGAGAATTTTGTGATATTTTTCAACAATTACCTTCTCTGTTTGTCTAACTACATAAAAATTATAATATGAAATTACTTTATTACGACTGTTTCAGCGGTATCAGCGGCGATATGAATCTTGGAGCGATGATTGATCTGGGAATTGACCCGGCCTATCTTACAGATGAATTGAACAAGCTTAATCTCAAAGGTTGGGAACTTGTTGTTGAAAAAGCCCAGCGCCATGGTATTAGTGGCACAAAAGCAACTGTTAAACAGACTCGTCATGAACATGTCCACAGACATTTATCTGATATTGAAAAGATTATTAATGAGTCAGCACTGGATTTAAAAACAAAGGAACTGAGCCTGAAAATATTCAGGGTTGTTGCCGAGGCAGAAGCAGAGGTCCACGGTGTCTCTGTTGATAAGATCCATTTTCATGAAGTGGGAGCTGTAGATTCGATAGTTGATATTGTTGGTGCTGCAATATGTTTTAATAAACTGGATGTAGATGCAGTTGCTGTCTCACCGGTTGAGCTGGGAAGCGGATTTGTAAAATGTGCACACGGAACCTTGCCCGTACCAGCCCCTGCAACAGTTGAAATAATAAAAGGATTACCTGTAAAAAAAGGAGGTGTCGATTTTGAAGCTACCACTCCGACAGGGGCAGCAATACTGGCAACTCTGGTAACTCTGGCAAAAGCACCGGCTGCAATCCGGATTGAAAGAACAGCATATGGAGCAGGACAGAAAGATCATCCCGAAGTTCCCAATCTTCTCAGGGTCTTCCTCGCTTACACAGAAGAGCTCCAGGAAGGACACGATGCCATGATGATAAAATGCAATATTGACGATATGAATCCTGAATTCTTTGAACATATATCGGAAGAACTGTTTAAGGCCGGAGCTGCTGATGTCTTCACAACCAATATTATAATGAAGAAAGGAAGACCTGGAAATGTCTTGAATGTTATCTGCGAATGCGGCCATGAGGATAAAGTAAAGGAGATCATATTTACAGAAACCACCTCTGTTGGTGTCAGGACTTACCCTTTCAGAAAAGACACTCTGGCAAGAAAATTTGACAGTGTCAACACCCCATTCGGAAATATAACAGTTAAACGTTCCTATTATAAAAACAAGGAAGTGTCGTGCAAACCTGAATATGAAGAATGCAGGAAAATTGCCCTTGCCAATGGTCTCCCGTTAAAAGAGGTCTACTTCAGGATTATGTCTTTTATAAACGGGAAATAGGAATCATTTCCTGGCAGCAGAGATAACTTTAATCAGTTAATGTCTTATGGAGCAAAAAAAAACAGAAATACTTGATTCTCTTTTAAAAGAACTGGGATCTTTTGTTGTTGCATTCTCCGGTGGTCTTGACAGCTCCTACCTTGTTTATCACGCAAGCAGACTTAAAAACATCAGATTCACAGCAGTTACAATACGGACCCCATACATACCGGAACGCGAAATCAACGAAGCTGTTGAATTTGCATCTGCCCATGGCGCAGACCACAGGATAATTGATATCAGCTTCCCTGAGGAAATAAGGCATAATCCTATAGACAGATGCTATTTATGTAAAAGAAAACTATTTAACCATCTTACCGGTTTTGCCCGTGAAAATGGTTTTAAATATTTGGTTGACGGTACGAATTCGGATGACACCAAAGAACATCGTCCGGGTCTCAGGGCTTTAAAGGAACTGGAAGTAAGAAGTCCTCTTGCCGAAGCAGGACTCTCAAAAAAAGAGATCAGGAAGCTAAGTCTGAATGCGGGGCTTAAAATATGGGATAAACCTGCTATGGCATGCCTCCTTACAAGAATCCCGTATGATACGGAGATCAGCCCTGGAATCATAGGCATGATCCAAGAAGCTGAAGAGTTTATGCTTAAAAAAGGATATCCGGGAGCCAGGGTAAGAGCCCATTCAGGTATTGCCAGAATTGAGCTGCTGCCCGGTCATCTCGAAAGAATTGTTAATGATCCGGAAAAAGATAGTATTGTTGCCGGCCTGAAAAGAATAGGATTCAAATACATATCTTTAGACCTTGAGGGTTACAGAACAGGAAGTATGAACGATGAATTAAAACAAAATGACTGAAAAAGAAACTGAAAAACTCCTGAAAGAAGTTAAAGATGGCAGTAAGAGTATCGCCGAAGCGCTTGAAGTGCTTAAAACTTTCCCGTATACAGATCTCGGTTTTGCCAGGATTGATCATCACCGGGAAATGAGAACAGGTTATCCTGAAATAGTCTACTGTGCAGGGAAGACAACTGAACAGGTTCGGGAAATATTCCGGGTGATGAAGAGTAAAGAGAATAACATAATTGGCACGAGAGCCAGTGAGAGCATGTTTAATGAAATAAAAACCATCTTTCCCGAAGCGGTATACTACAACCAGGCAAGGATCATCTCAATAAAGAAGAAAAAAACCAGGATCCCTGAAAGCACAATAGCTGTCATCACAGCAGGCACATCAGATATTCCCGTAGCGGAAGAAGCTGCAGTTACAGCAGAACTTATCGGGAACAGGGTAATAAGGATCTACGATGCAGGAGTTGCAGGGATACACAGACTTGTCGATAAACTCCCGGAGATAAGAAAAAGCAAAGTTGTGGTTGTGATTGCCGGTATGGAAGGTGCCCTTGCAAGCGTTGTCAGCGGACTTGTAGATAAGCCTGTAATTGCTGTTCCGACAAGCGTTGGCTACGGAGCTAATTTCGGGGGACTATCTGCTCTTCTTGCTATGCTTACAAGCTGTTCTGCAGGAGTAACTGTTGTAAATATTGATAACGGTTTCGGAGCAGGTTTCTCGGCAAGCATGATCAACAGGATGAAATAATCCTGAAAAGATATGTATGAGAGAGTCTGTCTTTCAACTGCATACCTTCCTCCTTCTGAATACTTTGCTTCAATAGCAGACTACGATGAAGTTCTTATTGAAAGGGAGGAAAACTATCTTAAACAAACATACCGGAACAGGTGCTATATACTGTCTGCAAACGGTATTCAGCAACTTAGTGTGCCCGTCCTGCTCGGGAGCTTTCATAAAACACCTGTCAGGGATATACGCATAGATTATTCAAAAAGATGGCAGCAGGTTCACCTGAGAGCTTTAATGTCAGCATACGGATCATCACCTTTTTTCATCTACTATTATGAAACGATCCGGGAAATCATTGTTGAGAATCATATTTACCTCCTTGATCTCAATACAGAGCTTCTTGAAGTTATACTGAAAATGATCAGGCTTGATAAGAAAGTAGCTTATACAAATGTTTTCAGGCCCGTTGAAGGTAATTCGAATGATCTCCGCTATAGTATAAGTCCAAAACAAACCTCAAAATACAGTCCCGGGAAATACCAGCAGGTATTTGAGTCAGGTCTTCCGGTCTCCCCAAAATTAAGCATTCTGGATATCCTGTTCAATGCAGGTCCGGAAACTAAGACCTATCTGTGATAAAAAAAGGCTGGTTCAAAAGAACCAGCCCGCTTAAGGAAGTCAAACAATGTATCAGTAACCAAATCTATATCCGAAGGTGACACTAAAAATGTTCCTGTCAATTGTCATATCAGATGCAGCTGTTTCATTATATGTATCATACAATATATAGTTCATGGGATTGGACATATGAGTATATCCAAGATCGATTGCTATATTCTTTTCCCTGAAACCAATTCCGCATGAAAGAGCATTATATTCGAGATTATCATTTAATTCCCCTGTCTGCCAGGCCCTTCCATAATAGCTATAACCTCCCCTGAGATATAATTTATTAAGACGGACCTCAGCACCCAGCCTTAAGTTATTGGCAGAATGAAGACTGCTCTTTATCTGCTGGTTCTTAATGCTGTAATCATAATCATCGTCACCTACATTTGAGAACCTGGCTGTCTTATAATCAGCAAATTCATATTCAGCGCTGATAAGTGCAATTTTCTTAATCTGAAGAGCCCCTCCAACAATTATCCGAAAAGGTGTTGTCAAAGCATAGTCAAATCCTTCAAAACTATTTGAGAATTCCTGAATTCCCCCTATGTCGAAACGGGATGTTATATTGTCATAAGCTTCTTCATGTATCCTGAATATTGTCGGCGAATGAAAGGCAAATGCCAGTCTCAGAATTTCTATTGGTTTATATACTACACCCGTTTTGAAGGAGAAGCCGGTCCCTGTATTCCTGTAATCAAATGTATATCTGAAATCAGAAAAACCTGCCACATCTGAGTACCTTGCCGGCAATTCTTTATTTGTTGCCTCTAGGTGTTCATAATGGCTTGTATAGCTCAGCCGGTTGATCCCTAAAGTAGCTCCGAAATATACCTTATCTGACCAGTTCCCGCCAACAGAAATTGCATGTTCTCCGGAAAATCCCATATAATTTACATATCGCGTAATTGTCTGGCCGTATAATGAGGCTTCGCTGCCATATCCTGAATAGACTGTACCCCACTGGTCATTGTAACCCGGCACAGAGTCAATAACAAATGCTCTCCATCCGAGATATGCATCACTTGACATGTCATCAAGGATATAACCGTTATTATATTGTGCCCAGAAATCAGCAAGCGAACTTTGATCACCGGTTCCTTCAATTATAATTGTCTGATTGAAGTTGTTTGTTTTATTAAAGCTATATCCAAGATTTAATGACATCAGTCCTGTTCCCGAGTTATTATTTATCAGATTCACGACAAATCCGAGCTGAGACAGGTTAAAGTCATAAAGATAATCCTCCCGGCTGTCTGTTTTAAAACTGGCTGCTGTGTTAATGTGATAAAGCTGGGGTGTAAGCGAGATTTCAGAAGACCTGAAGACACCGATTCCTGCAGGATTCTGACTTAGGGTTGACAGGTCTCCTCCAAGAGCTGTAAATGCGCCTCCCATTGAAGTGAACCTGGCAGTACCCGAATAAAATATTTGTGAGTATCTGATGGCATCGTCAACAGTCTGAGCGTATGACAGGATTGTAAGAGACAAGGCCAGAAATATTATTAAGGATTGTTTTTTCATGATTATGAACTTTTCGTTAAAAGCATCCCACCACTCTGTTAATAGAATGAACCGTTAATTTAGATTTATCTGATTAATGTTCTATCTCCTGCCTCCGGATGATGAACTTCCACCGGATGATCTGGATGAACCAGAGGAACTGGATGAACCTGAAGAGCTGGAAGATGGCATCGATGAATATCCACCGCCGACTGATGAAGAGCCCCTGCTGTATGAAGAGGACGATCTCCCCATGCTACTTGATCCTGAGGAGAAACCTGAGGAGCGCTGTACACTTTCCCTTGACGGGACTGAATAGTTACCTGAATTTCTGTATGTTGATGTTGATCTGTTTTGCACAGCTGAAGATGATCCTCTTCCGCTGTTGCTTCTTGCAGGTGTATTACTATTGATCTGGCTGTTTGTATTTGACCTTGTATTGGAATTAACCCGGCTGTTATTATATGAAGGTCTTTCGCTCATCCTCGGATTGCTGTAACTTGGTGTATAGGTCCTGTTTACACTATTATACTCAGGCCTGTTGACCGTGGTATTGGTCCTTGTCGATGTTCTTCTTTCAGTAGTCGTGGAAGAATTTCTTGCAGCATCCTGCGTAGAATTACCGGAAGTTGATGTCCTGGTGCTTTGTCTAGTTGTTGAAGAAGGAAGATCACTTCTTCTTATATCGGAAGAACTTACTGAACCATCAGAAGCTGCGCTTTTGGAAAGGCTTTCTTCCCTCCTTGCAGGTGAAGATGCTGAGGTAGGCATAAGCCTCTCATTGTATCTTGTTGATAAATTGCTCTGTCTTTCACGTCTTCCATATGCTACGGAGTTGGAAGGATCAGATACGCCAGGGTAATAACCCCAGCCTCCTCCGTAATAGTATGGAGAATAGTAAGAATAATACGGGTAGTATCCGTAAGGGCTGTAATAGCTTCCATAAAATCCGGAGTAGCCGTAATCATAGAAGAAAGGATCATAATAATAAGGACTGTAATAATATGAGCTGTAATAGTATGGGTTTCCAAAACCGAAGCTCATTGAAGGATACAACCAGCTTGAGTAGAAAGGATCCCTCCAGTAA
>CAYNRI010000009.1:0-13342 GCA_964399575.1 uncultured Rikenellaceae bacterium | reverse complement strand
GGGTTGAAATAGTTACCGTAAAACCTGTTCAGCCTCGATGCGTAGGAGTAATTGTCATAATAATTATTATATATTGTCGTACCTCCGTTGCTGTTTACAGCATCATCATAGTCTACGGCATCGTAATACTCTTCAGACATAAGTGTGTCAGCAGCATAGATATTATCATAATATTCTGAGGATTTCAGATCGCTTTCAACTATCTGACGCGTGGCTGGGGTCCGTGCTGCAACAACCTGCCTGTCTGAGGCCTGGAAGTAAAGATCATCATATTCAACCCCTGTATAAAGTCCTGATGTACAAGACATTGTTGCCAGAAGGGCGAGGACTGATATGTAATTAATTGCTTTCATTTTCGATTTCCTTGTTTGTTTTATACTCAAGAACAAATATTGTACCAAAAAACACCAATCTGTTTAAATTAACAAACAACTGAATACTGTATTGATTAAAAGGTTTATCTGAAAGATCAAAAGTAATAAAAAAAAGGACATGCTGTAACATGTCCCTGAAAGTATCTGTTGCCCCTTCTACCTTCTTCCTCCGCCTCTTGATGAACTACTTGAGGATCTGGATGAAGTTCCTGATGATCTTGATGAAGATGGCCTGGAGGATGATGATCTGGATACTGATGATCTGGATACTGATGATCTGGATACTGATGATCTGGATGCTGATGATCTGGATACTGATGATCTGGATACTGATGATCTGGATGCTGATGATCTGGATGCTGATGATCTGGATGATTTTGAAGCAGTTGACGGCGAAGAACTCCTGCTGCGGGACATAGCCGGGCTCCTTGATGATGAGCTGCGGCTTTGTGATGCTACAGGGCTCCTTGATGATGAGCTGCGGCTTTGTGATGCTACAGGGCTCCTTGATGACGAATTGCGGCTCTGTGATGCTGCCGGGCTCCTTGATGATTGACCTGAGTTTTCACTCCTCAGATCCCTGTTATAGCTGTACCGCCTGTCCCTGTCGTAGTAATCCCGCGATGAATACCCTGATGCATAGTATCTGTTGTACTGGGAAGGCCTGTAGTTGTTCCTCCACCAGTAATTGTGCCTGTTCCATGCCCGGTAATCATTCCTCCACCAGTGATTGTATCTCCAGCGATATCCTATATTTATATTTATTATTGAAGGTGTGTACCAGCTGTAATAATATGGGTCATATCCCCAGTACCATGAGTTGCTGTAATAAGGATAGTACCAGTCATAATCGTACCAGGTATATCTCCAGTCAGAGTAGTAAACCGGGTAATTAACTGCAAACCCAAATCCAAGCCCCCCGCCTCCATAGATACTTACACCCCAGGTAAATGGCTGGTAGGTGTACCAGTAAACATCTGTATACACGGGAGAGTAATAATCGAATGAGGTATATGACCTGTGGAATCTGTTGATCCGTGATGCATAGTGGTAATCGGAATTCCCGTAGTAATTGTTTATTACTACTTCGGTTCCGCCATTACTGAAATAACTTTTATCAGATGAGCCTGCTTTTACAGTTAGCACTGAAAGTATCACTGCTGATAATGTTGCGATGTAGAGTTTTGCTTTCATGATGAACCTCCGGCTTTTTTTAATGATAACTTTTTATCTATTTTTACGCCATCAATTTTCAGTTCAATTATTTTAATTCAAATAACGTACCAAAAACATGGCTAAGTTCTTGACAAATAGGGATGACAATTACGCACAATGGTATAATGATCTGGTAATCAAAGCAGATTTGGCCGAGAATTCTGTTGTAAGAGGATGCATGGTTATAAAGCCCTACGGATATGCAATATGGGAAAAAATTCAGGCTGAGCTTGATAGAATGTTCAAAGCGACCGGACATGTTAATGCTTACTTTCCGCTTTTTATTCCTAAATCATTCTTCAGTAAAGAAGCAAAACACGTTGAAGGATTTGCGAAAGAGTGTGCTGTTGTGACCCATTACCGTCTTAAGAAGGACGAGAAAGGGGACGGTGTTGTTGTTGACCCTGAGGCGAAACTGGAAGAGGAACTGATAGTTCGCCCTACATCAGAAACGATTATCTGGAACTCGTATAAGAACTGGATACAGTCGTACCGTGATCTTCCAATCCTGATAAACCAATGGGCCAATGTCGTCAGATGGGAAATGAGGACCAGGCTTTTTCTCAGAACATCTGAGTTTCTCTGGCAGGAAGGTCACACCGCCCATGCTACAAAGGAAGAAGCTGTTGCTGAAACTGAAAGGATGATAAATGTATATTCCGAATTCGCAGAAAAATTCATGGCTCTTCCGGTTATCAAAGGATATAAATCTGAAAATGAAAGGTTTGCAGGAGCTATTGATACTTATGCAATCGAGGCTTTAATGCAGGACGGAAAAGCGCTGCAAGCCGGAACAAGTCATTTTCTTGGACAGAACTTTGCAAAGGCCTTTGATGTTCAGTTCACTGATAAGACAGGTAAACTTGATTATGTATGGGCTAGCTCCTGGGGTCTTTCAACAAGGATGATTGGAGCCCTGATAATGGCTCATTCAGACAATCACGGACTGGTACTGCCTCCTAAACTCGCACCGATACAGGTTGTAATAATACCTATTTATAAGAACCAGAATGAAGCTGAAGAAATATCGAAGGTTGCTGCAAGTATAAGGGATGGGTTGGAAAGGAAAGGCATATCCGTAAAATACGATGACCGTGATAATAATAAACCCGGCTGGAAATTTACCGACTATGAGCTTAAGGGCGTTCCGGTCAGAATTGCAATAGGCCCTCGCGATCTGGCAAACAAAACAGTAGAAATTGCCAGAAGAGATACACTCGTCAAGGAAACTGTTTCTGTAGAGGACATCGATAACCATATATTGCAGCTTCTTGAAGATATTCAGAAGAACATATTCAAAAAAGCTTCAGAATTTCTGACAGCAAACACTTTCTATGTAAATACCTGGGATGAGTTTGTCGATATAATTGAAAACCGTGGCGGCTTCGTAATGGCACACTGGGATGGCACTACTGAAACAGAAGAGAATATCAAGAAGGAGACCAAGGCTACAATAGGTTGTATCCCCATTGATTCACCTGAGGAAGAAGGAAAATGTATTTATACCGGCAAGCCTTCAAAAAGACGGGTTCTTTTTGCCAGGTCATACTAAGACCGGGTACTGATTTCAGGAATGATCTCTTTTATAAAATATTAATTAAATATTATTAAATTAGGTGCCACAATTACACGTGAAAAATCCTTTATTATGCCTGATCCGAACGAAAAAAAACAGACGATAATTGCGACTCTTAAAGAAAAATCAATACTTAAGGAAAAAGTATACGATAATACATATAATTCCTTCCTGATAGTAAAGGAAATTCTCAAAAACCTTGCTAAAGAAGTAAACAACAATCTAACAGGTTTAGATCCGAGGATCAGACTGGAGTATGCAGATCGCAGTGCATTTGATGCCCAGATGAAGGTTGCAGGCGATATTCTGTTCTTCAGCATGCATTCAAATATCTTTCAGTTTGACAGGGAACATCCCGCATGGAAGACAGCATATATCCAAAAGAATAAGTATAATGCATATTCCGGTATTATTAATATTTATAACTTCCTCTTTGATTCCTTCAAATATTCAAGACTGGACGACCTCGGATATCTTATCGCAAGGATCTTCATTAATCATGAGAACCAGTATTTTGTTGAGGGTAAGAGGCAGATGGGGATGCTTTTTACAAACTACGGGAATGAGGAGATAAGCAGGGAATCCCTGCAGGTGATAATTGAAACAGCAATCCAGTATGCCCTTGAATTTGACCTCCTTGTTCCACCCTATGATACCGTGAAAATTGCCACCGTAGGTCAGGCTGAATCAAAAATCCAGCATTCAAAATTAATTACCGGCAAAAGGCTCGGATTCCAGTTCAATTCAGATGATGTCCTTGAAAGAAATGATCATGATACCTGATGTGTCTCCCACGGTTGAAATACAAAAGATCTGTCGGGCCTCTTTTTCTTCTGGCGCTTCTTTGTATTAATTATCCGCTATTAAGCCAGAGCAGATCTATAGCCGATTCTACGCTGTCAGATAAGCCGTTTAAAAATCTAATTTTAACACCCGACCTGCGATTTCTTCAGAGAAAGATTCTCTCAGCAGGTGCCGACAGTCTAAGACCTCCCAGTATAAGGCTAATTGAAACAACACCTCTTTTTCTGGATTCGTTAAAGATCAGGGCGTCAAAATACACTGTAACAAGAAAGCTATATGATTTTGTGATCGTTCCAAAAAAACAATCATCTGACAAACAGATGAATATATCGAGCGAGAATGATTTTTCACCATTTGCCGGGAAAAAAATACGGAAGGTCGAGATCCGGAAACTCGATGTGTTTGGTACAGATATTGACTATCCTGATTCATCCGATCCCAACAGGATGGAAAAACTCCTTAACAGGACCCACCTGAACACAAATGAATTCATAATCAGGAAAAACCTGCTTTTCAGGGAAGGCGACACAATATCACCTCTTGTACTGAGCGACAACGAAAGAATAATCAGAGAACTGCCCTTTATAAACGATTCCCGGATCCTTGTTGCGCCTGTATCATCAGAAGAAGTTGATATCGTTGTACTTACAAGAGATGTTTTTGCTATTGGCGGCACTGCAGCCTTCAGCTCTTTAGAAAAAGGATCGCTCTCTCTGTTCAACAAGAATATTCTTGGACTCGGATCGGAGATCCGGCTCGAAATGATCTATGATGAGGAACTTCCTGATTCTCCGGGTTTTGGTCTGAAATATAATTTCACAAATATCGCAAAGTCGTTTATCGACCTGAATGTTTTCTATTTCGATGGTCTTGGTGAAGAAACTTACGGCTTCAGTCTTAACCGTAAACTGGTAAGTGCCACCACAAAATATGCAGGAGGGATCTCAATAAGGCAAATGTTCACAACCGAAGACCTCGACACAATGCCTGTCCCGGAATCCCTTAAGTATAATCTCCAGGATTACTGGTTCTCACGTTCCTTTCTTCTTAACAGGGAAAATGTTACAAGACTGGTCCTGGGGTTAAGATATATGAACAATAATGTCTTCTCACACCCTTACATAACTCCTGATTCATTCCACTATCTGCAAAAATACAAGATGTTCCTGTTCTCAGCTGCCTTTTCGAGACAGAAATTTTATAAGACTAATCTGATATATAGTTACGGACGGACCGAGGATATTCCTTATGGAGTCCTTGTAAATCTGACAGCGGGCAGGGAGATAAACGAGTATAAGGAAAGGTTTTACACAGGTATAAACCTATCTGCAGGACATTCATTAACAGGGGCAGGTTATTTTTATTCATCTGCAGGATTATCAACATTCTTTAACGGACCACAGACAGAGCAGGGATTGTTTTTACTAAGGACAAATTACTTTTCCAACCTGCTCTATCTTGGCAATTACAGGATCAGAAATTTTGTTAAGATTGACTATACAAGAGGATTCAGCAGGTATTCTGATGAATTTCTGCAGATCGAGAAGGAGCATGGGTTTACCGGATTCAGGAATGATTCAACTTCCGGAAATCAGCGATTATCATTAAATCTCGAATCAGTCTTTTTCAGTCCCATGAACCTGCTCGGTTTCAGGTTTGCCTTCTTCACATATGCCGATATGGCTGTTCTTTTCGGAAGCAACCAGAATATTAGCGAAGGTGATCTCGTATCAAGCGTAGGTGTTGGAATAAGGATACGAAATAACAATCTGGTCTTTAACACTTTTCAGATAAGGATCGGCTTATTTCCGAATCTTCCTGAAAAATCCTATGTCAACTATCTTCGTTTTTCCGGTGAAGAGTTACTAAAACCTGATAGTTTTGAATCCGGGCCTCCCTCAATACTATTATTTAAATAAGGTCAGATATAAGTATATGCTTGGAGAATTCCTGAAATATATCGAAGATCACCGGTTAGCAAAAAAGAATGACCGTATCCTGGTCGCTGTAAGTGGTGGCATTGATTCAATGGTAATGACAGACCTGTTCATAAGATCAGGCTACAACATTGGCATAATCCATTGTAATTTTGCTCTTCGAGGCCACGAATCAGATATGGATGAAGAACTTGTAAGAAAACTGGCAACTGAAAATAACCTTGCATTCCATACAAAAAAATTCAGTACTTCAGCCTATGCCAAAAAAAATGGGATATCAATACAGATGGCAGCCAGGGAGTTAAGATATGCCTGGTTTGAAGAGATGCGGATCAGAAATGGATATGATTATGTCGCAATCGCACATAACCTTAATGACAGCACTGAAACTCTTCTGATAAATCTGACAAGAGGGACAGGGATCGCAGGACTCGTTGGTATCAAACCTTCATTCAATAAAATAATAAGACCATTATTATTTGCAACAAGGAACGCTATTGAAGAGTACTGCAGCTTAAAAAAAATAACCTACAGGGAAGACAGGTCAAACAGTGAAACAAAATACTCAAGAAATAAAATCAGGCATCTGGTTTTGCCTGTATTAAGGGAAATAAATCCGGCAGCTGAAACTGCAATAAATGAGACTGCAGAACGACTCTCCTTTATATACGAAGCTGTAAATGAATACATTGATGAAATCCGTGCTAAAACAGCATCAGGGACCGGGAACAAAACCTTTTTTTATGCAGGCAGGCTAAAACAGTTTATTAAAAATGACGGAGTGTTATTTGAGCTGTTCAGGCCTTATGGCATAAACACCTCCACACTGCAAAGCCTGAAAAAAATAATTACAGGGGCAACGGGTAAGCAGGTTTTCACGCGGACACACAGGCTTGTTAAAGACAGGGAAAAAATACTTGTATCTGAAATATGCGATCCGGAGAAGAAGTCCTATGAAATAAACACATTGAAGGAATTACGCACCATTCCGCTTATAAGATCCATTACAAGGAAGAAATTTACTTCTGCTTTCAAGATACCAACAGACCCTATGACCGCATGCATCGATCTTGAGAAGATATCCTTTCCCCTTGTAATAAGGACATGGAAATCCGGGGATTTTTTCTATCCGCTTGGAATGAGCAGGAAGAAAAAGCTCAGCGACTTTCTGACTGACAGAAAATTGTCGAGACCGGATAAAGACAGTACAATGGTTCTTGAAAGTGAAGGAAAAATTGTATGGATCATTGGAGAAAGAATTGATAACAGATACAGGATAACCAATGAGACAAGGCAGATACTATTGATCAGGGTGTAGATCCCCTGCTTGCTATTTCCGGATTCCGTAAATCCCTCTGTCAACCAGTAAAAGATCGGCAATAGTTATTGAAGCAACGGCTTCAACTATAACCGGCATCCTCAGAGCTATGCATGCGTCATGGCGCCCTTTTACAAGCAGTTTTTCCATTTTGCCTGTTGAAAAATTGAGTGTAGTCTGTTCAACTCCCATTGATGAAGTAGGCTTAACGGCTACCCTGAATATTATATCATTTCCGTTCGTTATTCCTCCATTTATCCCTCCCGAATTATTTGTAGCTGTCCTGCCTTTAGTATCGATCAGGGGATCGTTATGCCGTGATCCTCTCATAGAGGCTGATGCGAACCCTGATCCAAACTCAATACCCTTAATAGCCGGTATTGAAAATAGAAGATGGCTTATAGCTGATTCAAAGGAATAGAAAAAGGGTTCTCCCAGTGCAAGGGGAGGATTCTTCACTGTACACTCTATTATTCCACCAATAGAATCATTATCCTCAAGTGCTTTGTTCAGTGCATCTTCAATGTCCTCAGAGCCTCCGGCAGATATTAACCTGGCTTTGACATCAGCCTGCGGGTTAACTTTCCTGGCAATTACCCCTGCAACAACAAGTCCCCATGTGATTCTGCCTGAAAAATGGCCGCTTCCCCTCATGTCGGCGTAACCGGAATATTTTAATCCTGCCGTAAAATCCGCATGACCCGGGCGCGGCATATGCCTGAACTGATCATAATCTGAAGATATTTTATCCCTGTTACGGGTAATAACAGTTATTGGTGAACCGTTAGTCATACCTTCATAAATACCGCTAAGTATTTCAGGCATATCAGGTTCTTGCCTTGCCGTAGTACCTCTGCTGCCGCTTTGTCTCCTCCTGAGATCATCAAGAAAATCTTCCGGCCTGACTGCTATTCCGGGGGGACAGCCATCAATTACCACTCCTATTGAGTGACCGTGCGATTCACCGAATATTGATACCCTGAATAAGACTCCGAAAGAATTCATAGATCTACTTTACTTTTTGGTACTGCCTGTAAAAATCAATAAGCTCTTTAACCGGGACCTTCTTTACATAAGGTTTCCCTAAACCTTTAACAAAGACAAAATTTATGTCACTTCCTGTTTTCTTTTTATCATGCAGGATCAGTTCTTCAATTTTCATAGGATCTATATTGCTAACAGATAAGAAGTTGTATCTTTTAAGCAAGGTCACAATCCTTTCATGATCATCTTTGCTTAAATACCCTTTCCTGCGGGAGTAATCTGCTGCAAGCAACATTCCGGAGGCAACCGCAAATCCATGTTTTACATCATTTTGAAGTTCAATTGCATGGCCGAAAGTATGCCCGAAATTAAGGACTCTTCTCAATCCTGATTCTTTCTCATCCTTTTCCACAACAGAAGCCTTGAATTTAACTGCCTTTGCTACAAGATGTGTGAGTATCTCCCTGTCTCTTTTCCTGACTTTCGCATAATTGTTCTCCAGTATTTCAATTATAGCCCTGTCCCCTATTATACCTGTCTTAATAAGCTCTCCCAATCCTGAAAAGTACTCATCTTCCGGCAGGGTGTGAAGCATAGTAGTATCGCAAACAACAAACTCCGGTTGCCGGAAAGTGCCGATAACATTCTTTATGTCGCCAAGGTTAACCCCGTTCTTACCTCCGGTGCTTGCATCCACCTGAGCCAGAAGGCTTGTAGATACATACCCGAAGCGGATGCCCCGCATGAAAACTGAAGCCAGGAACCCTGTTATATCACATACCACGCCCCCTCCTATACCAAGTAAAAAACAATTGCGGTCAAAACCCTTCTTCAATAGTTTCCCGGCAAGGGACTCTATTGTTTTAATCCGCTTACTGCCTTCCCCCGGCTTGATCTTGTAAACCGTGAAGTCCGGGAATCTTTCACCATAAATATCAAAGACATTTGTGTCAGTAATTATTACAACATCTTCAGGAGGCAGCAGTTTGACAACTGCTTCCCATCTTCCGCCAACAATTATTCCTGAAACAGAGTCAGATGTGGATATGATAATTTTTTCCAAATTAATTTTTCTAAAACAGTGTTAAAGTAATAAAATCCCTGTACAGGAAAGCTCCTGACCTGAATTTTCTGATTAATTCAGCTAATATACAAAGATAAAATCATTAACTTACCACACTAAGGCAATGATCAGGCATAATGACACTAAGGGAAAGATACAGTTTAACTTTAAATTATTTCTCCGCTAATAATCCTTTGGCTGAGACTGAACTTGAGTATAATGATCCATTTGAACTTCTGGTAGCAGTGATCCTGTCGGCACAGTGCACTGATAAAAGGGTCAATATGATAACTCCGTCTCTTCTTAAAAAATATCCTGATGCTGAATCAATGGCTAAGGCTGAGCAGTCTGAAATATTCAGTTATATAAAATCATGTTCGTATCCCAATAATAAGGCAAAGCACCTCCTGGGAACGGCCAGAATGCTCACAGAGGACTTTAAGGGGAAGGTCCCCGACGACCCGGATCTGCTTCAGAAACTTCCGGGAGTGGGCAGAAAAACGGCAAATGTTATTGCTTCGGTCATATTCCGTAAACCTGTAATGGCAGTTGATACACATGTATTCAGGGTCTCTGCCAGAATTGGTCTTACAAGGAACGCAAGAACCCCAAAGGATGCAGAGGAACAGCTAACTAAAAATATCCCCCTTAAGATGATGCATAATGCCCATCACTGGTTAATACTTCATGGAAGATATATATGCAAAGCACGAAAGCCCATGTGTACAAGTTGCGGCCTGGCAGGATTCTGTAAATATTTTACTGACCTGTCTAAAAAGAATATAAATATTAACAGATAAAAGGTTTTAGTGAATAAAAAACCTAATCAGGCCGGTATTTATTTATTTATTTTTATCACGGAATCCAAAACTATGACCGGATGAATTACAGAGATAAATATCTTGAACTTGAGAAAAAATATAATAAGCTTGAGAAAGAGCTGAAGTTGCTTAAATCGGGGAAAAAAGAATCTCCGGGTTCTTCAAAAAAAGTCATTGACGATTCAAAGGGTATTGGAAATGTACTGGCCGAGATTTTCAATACTGTCAGCAGTTACCTTGCCCTATTCAAATATGGAGATGATAAGAAGTTCCATATTCTTGATATAAATCGAAAAGTTGAGGAAGTAGAATCAGCTGACAGAAATGATATAGTCGGAAAATGCATTGAAGAGACTCCCCTGGCAAAACGTGAAAAGCTGATCGAATTGCTGAATCATGTTAATAAATTTAAGATAGCACATAAAATACCGGCTTCAGTTACAGGCGATGATTCCGAAGGTTTCTACATGGGCTTTATCCTGACTTCCGGAAATATAATTATTACATGGGAGCCCGGCAAAAGTCAGAAGATAGCTGATGACATATACAGACAATCTATTCTTTTTCAAACTTTTGCCGAGCTTCTGCCTGGAATTATATATGAGATAGATCTGGATGGACGAGTTGTTTACGGTAATAAAATGGGAACAGATTTTTTCGGCTTCACAAAAGAAGATATGAATAAGGGTTTGTACATTACTGAAGTTTTTCCTGACATCGCAGCCAACATGATAATGAATCTGCAGGCTTTAAAATCTCCAGGAGAAATTTCAAGTAACGAATACTTCGTCAAACGGTATGACGGCGCTCTGATTCCTATTGTAACTCACTCATTTGCAATATTTCACGAAGGCAGGAAAATAGGTTACAGAGGAACTGTTACCGATGTGAGCAAACACAAGCACATTGAAGCTGAAATAATAAAACAAAAGGCTTTTCTTGAAAATCTTATCAATTCTACACCTGAGGCTATAGTTATTACCGACCCTTCAGGAAAAATTACAATGGCAAACAAAGAATTCACAAATCTCTTTGGCTATACATTTGAGGAAGCAGTCAATGAAGATATTGATGATCTCGTTGTTCCTGAAAGACTTAAGGACGAGGCTATTGCAATTACAAACCTTGTGTCCCTTCATCAGAAAGAGACCAGACAGACTATAAGAAAGGACAAGTTCGGCAATGAAATACAGGTGTCTCTTGTAGCAACTGGTATAACTATTAATAAGGAAACTGTAGCAAACATCGGCATTTACAGGAATATTACTACTGAGAAGAAGAATCAGGTTCTGCAGGAGGTTCTATACAATATATCCTCGGCTGCACTCAAACAAATGTATATTAAGGAGTTATATCCCACTATAGTAAAAGAACTGAGCAAAATATGGGATACAAACAACTTCTTTATAGCTCTTTACGATAATAAAACAGAAACCCTGTCATTGCCTTTCTTCTCGGACGAGAAAGACAGTTTCAATGAGATCCCGATAACCAAGACTATTACAGGTTATCTTATTAAAACAAATCAGTCTGTTCTTCTGAAAAAGAATGATCTGAGATTACTTGAGGAATCGGGAGAAATTGATCTTGTGGGAACAGACTGTAAGGTATGGATGGGTGTTCCTCTCAGAGTTGAGAGCAACATTATCGGAGTAATGTGCCTTCAGGATTATAATAATGAAAACAAGTTCACAAAGGATGATCTTAATGTTCTCGACTTCATAGCAAATCAGATTGCTGTAGCAATCCAAAGGAGGATAATGCTTGACAACCTTATCACTGCACGTCAGAAAGCAGAAGAGGCAGCACAGTCAAAACAACTGTTCATGTCGACTATGAGTCACGAGATCAGGACGCCGTTGAATGAGGTGATTGGAATAACCAATCTTCTTTTGCAGGGCAATCCAAGGGAAGATCAGATGGATTTCATCAAAACTCTGAGATTCTCAGGCAATCATCTGCTTACACTGGTGAATGACGTCCTCGATTATAACAAAATGGAGTCCGGAAAGATCGTATTTGAACAGACCCAGTTCAACCTGAATGACTTTCTTGATGAAATAATGCGATCATATTCATTCAGGTCAAAAGCCAAGCATCTTGATTTCACAATCAGGAAAGAAGGTGATCTTCCCGGGGAAGTCATCGGAGATCAGATAAGGCTCAACCAGATACTATCCAACCTGCTATCAAATGCACTTAAATTCACCAATCAGGGTGGAATCACAGTAACAATAAGGGAGACCGAAAGAAGAAACGGAAAAGCTAATCTGCAGTTTTCAGTACGTGATACCGGCATAGGTATACCCAGGGAAAAGCATTCTGCGATCTTTGAGAGTTTCACGCAGGCTTCATCAGACACAACACGCCGTTTCGGAGGTACAGGCCTCGGGCTTGCAATCTGCAAAAAACTGGTCGAATTGCAGGGTGGAACAATAAAAGTGATAAGCGAGCCAGGGCTGGGATCCACATTCATTTTTAATTTGTTCCTTGAAGTATCTGATAAATCCGCCAGAGCAAGCGAGGGAGAGACTGCTGAATCATATATCGGGCTTGAAGGGAAAAAGATACTGATCGCTGAGGACAATAAAATAAATTTCTTCGTAGCGAATAAATTCCTCACAGGATGGGGCATAATAGTATCGCATGCTGAAAACGGACAGCTTGCAATAGAAAAGATCCAGCAGGAGGATTTTGATCTTGTCCTGATGGACCTGCATATGCCAATAATGGATGGAATAGAAGCTACAAGGATAATACGGGAATCATCCGATCCGAAAATCAAGGATATCCCTATCGTGGCTCTGACTGCTGCGATAATGTCTGAAAGTCATGACAAGATAGACAAACTGAATATCAATGACTATGTACTTAAGCCATTTAAACCCCATGACCTTTTCGAGAGGATAAAGAAACACGTTAAGTAAAACCATGGAGGCTTAAGTATGGTGGATCAGAGGGCAGTATAAAAGATGCAAAGAGCTTATCTGATACAATATTTACTTATATAATCAGTTGCTTTCTTGTTTCCAAGCTTTAATGCCTGCCTGAAATCATGACAGGCACCGCTTTTATTTCCCGAGTTCAGCAGAGAGATGCCCTTATTCAGCCATGCTTCGGGATTTGCGGGGTCAAGATCAAGTGACATGCTGAAATCATTGGCAGCCCATTCCCAGGATTTGGAAGACATGTAAGCATTTGCCCTTTCAATATAACAACGCGGATCATTGGGGTTCTTCTTAACATTCTC
>CAYNRI010000008.1:0-49942 GCA_964399575.1 uncultured Rikenellaceae bacterium | reverse complement strand
AAGCCGGGGTTGATCTGCAGCTTTCAGGTCATACACATAACGGCCAGATGTGGCCCCTCAATTATATCACAAAAAAACTATTTGAAGTGAGCTACGGGTACCTTAAAAAAGGCAATACACATATTATTGTATCGTCAGGTTTCGGATTGTGGGGACCGAGGATCAGGTCAGGCAGCAGGCCTGAGGTGATTGTTATTGATGTCGCGTTTTCTAAGGACAAATAGATTAGTTATCAAAAAATCATCAGAGAAGGTTATATATTTGTTCCAAGGCCATACCTCTTGATCCTTTAATAAGAATATGATAACCTTTGACCGGATCTTTTCTCAGGTATTCTTTCAGTTTTCCGGCATCGGGAAACAACCTGAACCCCGAGCTGCCTGAGGCCCTGGTGAAAAGAGGACCCACAAGAAAAGCATTCGTGAGATTAAGATCCCTTATCAGCTTTATCACCCTCAGATGCTCTTCCTCGCTCTTTTCCCCGAGTTCAAGCATATCGCCAAGGATACAAAGCTTCTTATCCGATTTAACTGCTGAAAATGATTCCAGAACGAGTTTCATGCTTGTGGGGTTTGCATTATAGGAATCACAGACCAGTGTATTGCTCTTTGTGGCTTTTACCTGCGATCTGTTATTTTCAGGCCTGTATTTCTCAAGTCCTTCAGCTATAGCATCCATATCAACACCCATGAAGAGGCCTGTGGCAATAGCAGCTTTGACATTATCAATATTATGCTGTCCGAATATATTTGTTTTTATCCTGTGGCTTTTCTGCTGAAAGCTTACATTGACTGAAAGATTTAGTTCAGAAGGTTCTTGTTCGATCTTTACAGGAATGCCTGTAGGGTATGAATAAGGCACAGCTCTGTTAACAAGTCTGAAGATCTTATCTGTCAGTACAGGATCCTCATCGTTGTATATTGCAATGCCATTTGTTTTTCTGAGGTACTCATAGAGTTCAGTCTTGGCTCTCACGACACCATCCAATGAACCGAAACCTTCTATATGTGCATACCCCGTATTTGTAATTATTCCATAATTGGGTTGTGCTATCAGGCAGAGTGTGCGTATTTCACCTATATGGTTTGCTCCCATTTCAATGACCATTATTTCTGTTTCTGCAGGAGCTGAAAGGATAGTAAGGGGAACACCAATATGGTTATTAAGGTTCCCGCTTGTAGAATGTACCCGGAATTTACGCGACAAAACAATCGAGATTAGGTCCTTTGTTGTTGTTTTTCCGTTAGTCCCTGTTATTGCAATAACAGGAGCATTTATCTCTTTCCTGTGGTATGTTGCAAGTTTCTGAAGTTCAGTCAGGCAATCGTCCACAAGGATTGTTTTATCATTTTCAAAAGCAGGATCGTCGATCACTGCCCAGGCAGCACCTCTCTCAAGAGCTTCTGAAGCAAAGGTATTGCCATTGAATTTTTCACCCCAGAGGGCGAAGAATAATTGTCCGGGAGTTACTTTTCTCGAATCGGTTGATAAGCCTGAAGATTCCCTGAACAGCTGGTAAAGTTTTTCTGTTTGCATTATTATCTTGTAAAAAAATGCCCCATTATGAAATCATAATGAGGCTATATTTTTTTTTTGAAGTCAATTAAAAACCTGCCGGACTACCAACTCTGATCATTGCACATCGGAAGCCGATATCATCCCTGCAGCTCTCCTGGTCAAGAAATCTTCTTGTAGAAGGATTCATCCAGTATGCTCTGTCTCTCCATGATCCTCCTTTATAGACTCTTGCATTATCGTTTATAAGTGTAACAAAATCAGTGCTGCTGCCTTCACCAGGATTCTGGGCGTACATCCTTGTAGATGCCTGCAGGCCGTCGTCAGTGTTCCAATCTCCCGATGCGATAGATGATTGAAGGTCTCCATCCCTGTAATTCCTGTAATCGCCTTTCTGATAATTATACCTGTTGGCTACATCCACATCCTTAACAGTATCGATTTGGAGCTTGCCAAGATTATTCTTTGTAACAACCTTACCATTGGCATCCCTGCGAAAGTCGGTGAACACATTACCCCTGAAAGGATTAAAACCATCTACATCTTCCGAGGTGAGAGGTCTGTATACATCCTGGACCCATTCATTAACATTGCCGGCCATGCAGTACAATCCATAGTCATTAGGCCAGTAGGATCTTACATCACTTGTTATGCTTGCATTATCATTAAGGCTACCCGCAACACCCATCATATCTCCTCTGCCACGGACAAAATTAGCCATCATCTCCCCACGGTATTTTGATCTCGCATTCCTTACGTTATGACCGTCCCATGGATATATACGTCTTTCATAAATTCTCTCTTCGTATGTATTCCCGCGAAGGGCATAAGCAGCGAATTCCCATTCAGCTTCTGTTGGAAGCCTGTAGTTTGGTAATAATACCCCGTCTTCAAAAGTTGTTCTTCTTTCAGTCTGAGCAGGGTTAAGGCTTTCCCTGAGCTGATTTACAACACCTTCATACTGGCCAGCGAGATAGGACTCAGTATTAAAATTATTCTGGTTCTTCTGGTCAGGATCGGGTTTCAGTTCACCTTCATCGATAAGTATTTTTTCGTTCACCCGGTCGCTTCTCCAAAGGCAATAGTCGTTAGCCTGAAGCCAGCTTACACCTACAACAGGATAGTTATTATAGGATGGGTGGCGGAAATAATATTGAACATAAGGATCGTTGAACCCCATCGGGCTTCTCCAGACAAGCGTATCAGGCAATGCCCTCCTGTATACTTCCGGATAGTCGGTGTAGACCCGTCTCAACCAGTATAAGTATTCACGATAATCAACATTTCTTACTTCCGACTCATCCATATAAAATGAAGACACGGTGACTGTTCTCGGTTTATTATTCCAGTCAAAAAATACATCCTGAGTTACCTGCCCCATTGTGAATCGGCCTCCTTCAATCAGTACCAGTCCCGGGCCGGTTTTCTGCTCAACTCCTACCTGCACTTCAAACCCACCCAGATCAGGATCGTTATAATCCCAGCCGGTTGTTGAAGAAACTTCCTGGCTACCTTTCTTCTTGAATATACATGATGAAAGAAAAATTGTGGCAAGTAATACAACAAGCAACACCCTGAATTTATTCATAACTCCACTAATTTTAAGACTTTTAAGAATATTCAAATATACTAATTTTTCTAAAAATGATTCAGAACCACCAAAAATAACTACAATTTGGGGAAATTTATTGTTCTGACTGCCTTTCTTTTTTCAACATTATTTAAACTCAGTGCAATACCGGTATGATGTAATAGTGACACCGGCAGAACGCTGTTCCCCGATATTATATTTATACGATAATTGTAAAATATTGTTGCAATACCTGACAGCACAGAAAATCCAGCCTGCAGATCAAGGTCCTGCTGATTATTATAGAGGAAAACTGAGCTTAATGACAGATGTTTACTTTCAAAAACAGCACCTGCACCGGCTGACATATAACTTTTCTCCAGTTCAAATTTCATAAGCGGCCGGATCTTAAGTGTCTCATTTGCATTAAGGTCAAAGTCGCCTGCTAAATGCACCAGTAATCGACGTTTGATCCTGCTCTCTGAATACCCTGAACCGTCAGGATCAGGTTCAGTCAGATGGTTTACCGAGATCCCCCCGAAGAAGCGTTCCGACATTAGCAGAAATCCCGTTGAAAGATCAAGCACGCTTCTGCCTTTCAGGTCAAGAATTTCTCCTGATGGCAGTACAGCTCCTCTCACAGGGTCTATCTGATCGGGCAGAACGGCCCCGCTGAAATCATATCCCCTGTGATATACTGAAGCCGATAAACCTGCACTTATGAAAAGATCCCTGCCCGCCTGGAAATGATAAGCATAGGAAAACCCGCCTCTCAGGTTATTGATTATTCCATTCAGATTATCATCAGAAATATAAAATCCTGCACCTCCGTGAAGTCCTGGGAAATATCCATCATACGACACATTGACAGAATGAATATTAAATCTGTTCCCCGGATAAAAATTAAGATATGATAAACGCAGAGAACCTGCACCTTCAGAACCTGTAAGACCGGGGTTGCCGAGGAGAGTAAACTGATATCCCGGACCGTAATCATTATACTGGCACTTACCAGAGCCTGAGATCAGTGAAAGCAAAAACAATATGAGAAGACATTTTCTTTTCATAGTTAAAACCTCTGCAATATCAACGTATTGATATCGTTATTATTTTAGCTGTTTTTAAGCATTTAAACCAAAGCAGTTCCCCTTATGCAGGATCCTTCTATCTTTGTCAGGTAATTATGACCAGGTTATCAAATATACTGCTTTTTACTCTTCTTCTGATCATAAATGACCTTTACGCCAAAGGCATCAAAGATAATTATTCTTCTTCGTCGGTGCTATCTTCAGGCCAGTGGTTTAAGATTGCAGTTGTGAAAGATGGCATCTACAGAATTGATTATTCAAAACTGAAACAGATTGGGCTCCTCAATCCATCAATTCCCCGAATCTTTGCCAACAATTTCGGCCAGCTTTCCTATTATAACGATGACCCCTGCCCTGATGATCTGAGAGAAGTTGCTATCAATATTGTCACAGGACCTGATGGGATCTTTAATGAAGGTGATTATATACTTTTCTACGGTCAGGGAACCCAAAGATTTAAATTCAATCCGCTTACAGGTAATTACGATTATATAAAACATAACTACTGCGACACAGCTTTTTACTTCCTTAGCTCAGGTATGCAGGAAGGGAAAAAGATACTGAGCGGAGATGAACCGGCAGGTCCTCCTAATTATTTCTCCTCTCAATCCGATGTTCTGTTTGTTCATGAACAGGATAATGAAAATCTTTTAAAATCGGGAAGAGAATGGTATCAGCCTGTTTCGGCAATGTCGGGTATAAATATTAATCCCGGATTCACTGACCTCAGAACAGATGAGAAGCTAAACTTCAGGATAAGAGTTCTGGGAAGAGCTTCGGTCAGCACTTTGTTCAGATTTTACGAGAGCGCCACCCTTCAGAGAAATCTTCAGGTGCAAGGCGTAAACCTGTATAATTATACAGGCACCTATGCTCAGATTGCTGATTCCTCGGGATCATTCTACCCGCTCACATCATCACCCTCATTTGAAATTAAGTTCTACAATAACGGTGAACCGGCGGCCAGGGGATGGCTGGATTATGTTATCCTGCAGGGAAGAAGAGATAACACCTTCAGTGGTAAAACGACATTCTTCTCGGATCTCCGGTCAGCAGGTACAGACCGCATAACAGAATTCACTGTAAACAGTCCGGCCAATACACCGGTGATATGGGATGTCACCGATCCCTTTAACCCTTACATTATAAATTATTCTAAAAACGGGGATCTGCTTAAGTTCAGGGCATTTACCGGATCACTCAGATCCTATGTCCTTTTCCTCGATAACAATATCCCGGAGCCTGTGTTAATAACTCCTGCGCTTTCCAATCAGGACCTTCACGGATCACCTCCTGCCGATATGATAATTGTTACCCACCCTGTTTTCAGAGATTATGCCGTTAAAATTGCCGGGATACATTACAAGAACAGTGGCCTTGTTTCGCAGGTTGTAACCCCAGATGAGATCTATAACGAGTTCTCGGGAGGTATCACTGATCTTGTTGCGATAAGGAATTATCTAAGGATGAAATATATAAAACAATCAGGAACTGATCATCCTTTAAAATACCTGCTTCTCTTTGGTGATGGATCTTATGAAAACAAAACCCTCCCTCCCAGTAACCCGAATTTCATACCTACGTATCAGTCACAGAACTCGAATGTGGTAGTCTCTTCCTTTACCTCTGATGATTTCTTCGGATTGCTTGAAGACGGAGAAGGTGAAGCTGAAGGGACTGAAGATATTGGCATCGGCAGGCTCCCCGTTTCAGATACTATACAGGCAGGAATAATACTCAGAAAAATAACGGGATATCTCGGATCAGGCAACACTGGTGACTGGAAGAACAATATCTGTATAATCGCCGATGATGAGGACGGCAATACTCACATAAACGATGCGGAAGGGCTTGTAAAAATACTTGAAGACAGCGTCCCTTCTGTTAATATTAACAAGATCTACCTTGATGCCTTCAAACAGATTACAACAGTGAACGGCCAGTCATATCCCGACGCAACAACAGCAATAAACAACCAGGTCAATTCCGGAGCTCTCATACTGAATTATGTAGGACACGGGAGCGAGAACGGACTTGCCCATGAAAGAGTAGTAAAAACCGAAGATATAAAATCATGGAATAATACCGGCCGGCTCCCCCTCTTCATTACAGCAACATGTGAGTTCAGCAGGTTCGATGATATTGATATTAACATAATCACAAAGGAAATGTCAGCTAAAACATCAGCCGGTGAAATGGTCCTTTTAAATGAGAAGGGAGGAGCTATTGCTTTGATGTCGACAACCCGTGTCGTTTACTCAGCTCCGAATTATTATCTGAACAGGAATATATTTGACTTTGCCTTTGACCGTGATACTGCTGGTGAACCCTTGCGTCTCGGTGATATAATGAGACTTGCAAAGAACAACTCTGGCAGCGGTACCAATAAAAGGAATTTCAGTCTTCTTGGTGATCCCGCCCTCAGGCTTGCCTACCCCTGGCATGGCAGAGTGGTCACCGATTCTGTAAATAATATTTTTGTGGCGGAGGGAACTGATACACTTAAAGCCCTTTCAAGAATAACAATAAGCGGACATCTTGAGGACAACAGGGGCGGGATCCTTGACGGGTTTAACGGCACTTTGTCTCCTGTAGTGTTCGACAAGGAAACAACTATCAGGACACTTGCGAATGACGGGGGTCTGCCTTACAGCTTTAAGCTACGGAACAATATAATCTTCAGCGGAAAAACAACTGTAAGCTCAGGAAAATTCAGGTTTACATTCATTGTCCCGAGAGATATTGATTACTCCTACGGACCAGGAAAGATAAGTTATTATGCCGAAGACAAAGGCCTTGATATAAACGGACATTTTAACGGAATAACTGTAGGTGGTTTTGCCCGGATATCCGAATCAGACACATCAGGTCCTGCCATAAGGCTTTATATTAATGACACTCTTTTCCGTAACGGAGGCATAACAGATAAGAATCCAAGGATACTTGCAATAATTGAGGACAAAGGGGGAATTAATACAACAGGAGCAGGAATTGGACATGATTTAATTGCCTATCTCGACAATAACACGAATAGTTCATTTGTACTTAACAATTATTTCGAGAATGACTTTGACAATTATATGAAAGGCCGAGTCGTTTTTGGACTTTCAGATCTTGAAGAAGGAGAACACTCTGTTTCACTTAAAGTCTGGGATAATTTTAATAATTCTTCTGTTGAAACAATCCATTTCGTTGTTGAAACTGAAGGAAGGTTAATCCTGAAGAACCTTATTAATTATCCAAATCCTGTATTAAATGAGACACGGATCACAGCAGGGCATAACCGCCCGGAGAAACTGTTCGACATTACAGTCACGATCTTTGATCTGAGCGGAAGGGCTGTGAAGATAATCAGAACCACTGAGCTTACTTCAGGTTATCAGCTTGCGCCGATAATATGGGATTGCAACAATGAAGAAGGGAAGAGGGTGGCAAAAGGAATTTATCCCTACCGGATAACAATTGTCACTCCTGAAGGAGAGAGAGCTGCGGCTTCAGGCAGAATAATCATTTTATAGAAGCAACACAATAACACGGCTGAAAAATTGTTTTATATTTGTATCTTAGCAATATGACAGGAACCCCAATGAAAAAAAGCTCAATTGCAATAACCTTATTATCAGTTGCTTTATTGGCAACACCAAGGCTTTACTCCCAGACCAGTTCAGGGGAGCTTAATGCCATCCAGACAGTCGTTCCTTTCCTCACAATCGCTCCTGATTCAAGAGCCGGGGCGATGGGTGATGCCGGAGTAGCTACTTCGCCTGATATCTACAGTATGCACTGGAACCCTGCCAAATTTGCTTTTATCGATGGTAAAGCCGGCGCCGGTATATCATATTCACCATGGCTCAGAAACCTTGTTCCTGATATTAATATTGCATACCTGTCAGGATACTACAGGATAGATCAGAAACAGGTTGTGAGCGGAAGCCTTATATATTCATCACTGGGAGATGTTGATTTTACAAACGACTATGGAGACCTTGAAAGGACATTCAAACCCAATGAATGGTCGTTCGATGCTGCCTATTCAAGGATGTTTACAGATAATCTCTCAGGAGGAGTAGCTTTCAGGTTCATATATTCAAATCTCACCGGCGGTTTTTACTCGGGAGGCGAAGCAACAAAAGCTGGTATCTCTTTTGCAGCCGACATATCGGCATATTATCATAAAGACATCACATTGTTCAGCAGGGATGCATTGATGGCATTCGGAGCAAACTTCTCAAATATTGGTTCGAAGATGAACTATTCCGACTCCAAAACATCCGATTTCATACCGATGAATATGCGCCTGGGGACGGCATTTACAGTTGACCTTGATCAGTATAATAAAATATCCCTGACATTGGATATAAATAAATTACTTGTTCCCACCCCTCCTTATTACAGTCCGACAAAGCCTGACAGCATTATAGCAGGCAGGGATCCCGATGTTGCAGTACCTGTAGCTATCTTCCAGTCATTCATTGATGCACCCGACGGATTCATGGAAGAGCTTCACGAGATAACATACTCTGCCGGCGCTGAATACTTGTACAACAACCAGTTTGCCCTAAGGGCAGGATATTTTCATGAAAACCAGACAAAGGGCAACAGGAAATATTTTACGGCAGGTGCCGGCTTTAAACTGAGAGGCTTCACCCTCGATTTTTCATACCTGATGCCACTTGTTCAAAATCACCCGCTGGCTCGCACTCTGAGATTTTCACTATCTTTCGATATAAATACCTTCAGGAGTTCCAGTACATCCCGGTCATGAATCTGAAAATCGGTCAGGGAATTGATTTTCACAGGCTTGAGAATGGTTTAAGCTTGTGGATAGGAGGTATACTCATTCCTTCAGAAAAGGGTTGTGTAGCTCATTCTGACGGCGATGTACTTCTTCATTCTATATGCGATGCATTGTTAGGAGCAGCAGGATTGAGGGATATAGGATATTACTTCCCCGACACCAGTGCTGAATTCAGGGATATCGACAGTAAAATACTTCTCGGCCGGACTTTCGGCTACATAAAGGAAAAAGGATTCAGGATAGTGAACATTGATAGTACCGTTATGCTTGAGAAACCAAAAATAGCGCCTTACATAAGCGAAATGAGAACTGTCATAGCAGCTATCCTCGGTATGCAGACCGAAAATATATCAATAAAAGCAACGACTACTGAAAAGATGGGGCCTGTAGGAAGAGAAGAAGGGATTACTGCAACAGCAGTGGTGCTGCTTGAGAAAGATTAGTTAAAGCATTCCGTTTTTTCAAGTCTCAGGAAATTAAATCATCTATCAGCTTATCGTCAGCAATAAATGGTAAAGTGACACTTAATCCGGGTGTGCGTTCCATTTCATTTTTCAGTGCAAACAATGCGTTTTCATTCATGGCCCAGCTGCGGCGTGCAATACCATTATTCACATCCCAGTGCAGCATCATCTTTAGTTTTGCTGATGTTTCCTGAGTCCCGTCAAGCACAATCCCGAAACCGCCGTTGATGACTTCCCCCCAGCCAACACCTCCCCCATTATGTAAGGAAACCCACGTTGCTCCCCTGAAAGAGTCTCCTATTACATTCTGTACAGCCATATCAGCAGTGAATCTTGATCCGTCACGGATATCAGAAGTTTCCCTGAATGGCGAATCGGTCCCTGAAACATCATGATGGTCCCTGCCAATAACCAAGGGAGCAGAGATCTCTCCTCTGGTAACTGCTTTGTTGAAACGTTCTGCTATCGACATCCTGCCGGCAGCATCGGCATACAGTATCCTGGCCTGTGATCCTACAACAAGCTTGTTTTTGCCGGCTTCCCTGATCCATTGAATATTATCTGACAACTGTTGCCGTATTCTGTCCGGAGCGTGGTCCATCAGTTTTTCCATTACCTCTGCTGCTATCGAGTCAGTAGTTTCGAGGTCGGCCGGATCATTGGAGCAGCAGACCCATCTGAATGGCCCGAATCCGAAATCAAAACATAAGGGCCCCATAATATCCTGAACGTATGAAGGATATCTGAATTCTCCATCTGGGGCAAATACATCAGCTCCTGCCCTGGAGGCTTCAAGAAGGAATGCATTACCGTAATCAAAAAAGTAAGTGCCTCTTTCAGTATGCCTGTTAATTGCATTGATCTGGCGGACTAAAGATCTCCTTACATACTCACTGAACCTTTCAGGGTCAGCAGACATCATTCTGTTTGATTCGTCAAATGAGAGATCAGCCGGATAATAACCTCCTGCAAAAGGGTTATGCAGGGAAGTCTGGTCAGAGCCTATATCAATGAAAATGTCCTCATCTGCAAATCTCTCCCAGACCTCCACTACATTGCCCAGGTAGCCAACTGAAACAACTTCATCATTATCCAGGGCTGATCTGACACGGGTGACAAGATGGTTTATATCAGTTACTATTTCATCGACCCATCCCTGCGAATGACGCGTGTTTATCGCCTTAGGGTTCACCTCGGCTATGACAGATATCATTCCTGCTATTGACGCTGCTTTAGGCTGGGCGCCAGACATACCTCCAAGGCCGGAAGAAACAAACAGTTTCTTTCTGCTGGAGTTTCCTGAGGAAGCAATCTTTCTTCCGGCATTCAGTATTGTAATTGTTGTCCCGTGAACGATACCCTGGGGGCCTATATACATATATGACCCGGCAGTCATCTGCCCGTATTGAGATACCCCGAGAGCATTAAAACGCTCATAATCATCCTGTGATGAATAATTCGGTATCACCATGCCATTTGTTACAACGACCCTCGGGGCATCTTTATGTGAAGGGAAGAGTCCAAGGGGATGACCTGAATAGAGCACGAGTGTCTGTTCATCAGTCATTTCGGAGAGGTACTTCATAGTAATCCTGTACTGAGCCCAGTTCTGGAATACTGCCCCGTTACCTCCGTATGTTATAAGTTCGTGCGGGTGCTGCGCAACAGAGTTATCGAGGTTATTGGATATCATTAACATTATTGCTGCAGCCTTTTCCGACCTGTGAGGGAACTCTTTCAGATGCCTTGCTTTTATTTCATAATCAGGCCTGAATCTGTACATATAGATTCGTCCGAACTCTTCGAGTTCTCCCAGGAATTCCCGTGCCAGTACATTGTGAAACTCCGGAGGGAAATACCTGAGGGAATTTTTTACTGCAAGTTTCTTCTCCTTAAGGGTAAGGATATCTTTTCTCTTCGGGGCATGGTTAACTGAAAGATCATAAGGTTTTAAAGGGGGCATCACGGCAGGTATCCCTTCTGAAACAAGCTTCCTGAAATCATCAGCTTTCATAACATTGCAATGACAGTTTAAGGTAAAGTTACTAATTAAAACAAAAAAGGGTGTTCGCTTTGAACACCCTCTATATATTATTTTACGATACTGTCAGATCTTTGTTTCATTTATTATCTCGTCATCAACAAGAATTCTTCCGCAGTATTCACACACTATTATCTTCTTTCTCGATTTAATATCAAGCTGCCTCTGCGGTGGTATCTGGTTGAAACAACCTCCGCAGGCATCACGCTGAACGGGTACAACTGCCAGTCCGTTCCTTGCA
Source organism: uncultured Rikenellaceae bacterium (assembly GCA_964399575.1). Classification (GTDB taxonomy): domain Bacteria; phylum Bacteroidota; class Bacteroidia; order Bacteroidales; family VadinHA17; genus LD21. The sequence continues at coordinate 38,225 of CAYNRI010000008.1, read as the reverse complement.
TTTGACCTGATACGTTTATATGCTGTCAGTAATCTTTCCTCTATAACATCCTGGACTTTCTCCAGTTTTTTGAAGAGGCCTTCCTCTTCTTTCTGAGTGTCGGAGATAATTTCATCAAGCTCGGCTTTCTTGTTCTCGAGATCTGATCTGCGTTCAGACAGAGTGGTTTCAGATTCGCCGATAAGAATCTTCTTTTCTTCTATCTGAACATTAAACTCCCTGATCTTCTTATTATATAATTCAATCTCAAGATTCTGGTACTCTATTTCTTTAGAAAGAGAGTCAAATTCCCTGTTGTTTCTGACGTTTTTCTGCTGTTCCTCGTACTTTTTTATAAGAGCCTCCGAATCCGATATTTCGATATTCTTCTTCTGAACTGATTTCTCAAGGTTTGCAACCTCTTCTCTGAGATTGCCCAGCCTGGTCTCAAGTCCGGCTATCTCATCTTCAAGGTCCTGTACTTCAAGAGGCAGCTCACCTCTCAGTGTTCTGATCTTATCTATCTCTGAATCAACAAGCTGCAGACTGTATAATGCACGCAGTCTATCCTCTATGGAAATCTCGACTTCTGCTTTCTTAGTTTTTTCCATCTCACAAATAGTTTATCGGATTTGTATTTATCTCTGAAAACCGGAGTGCAAATGTAGGGAATTTTTTTCGAATTAATTCGTACAAAATCTCAGTTGAAAATTTTTCACTTTCATAATGTCCGGTATCTACAAGAAGGATATTCCCTTCCGCATCAAAGAAATTGTGATATTTTATATCGGAAGTTACGAATGCATCTGCCCCTGATGCTACAGCTTCATTAAGCAGAGACACACCTGCGCCTCCGCAGAGGGAAACTTTTTTTATTTTCTTACCGGCAGCACCTGAGTATCGTAATCCCCCAGCGTTAAATGTCTTTGAGATCAATTCCAGGAATTCTCTTTCCACAAGCGGCTTTTTAAGGTCCCCAACGCAGCCCAGACCGATTTCAATGTTTTCATTCGCGAGCGGGTAGATATCATAAGCCACCTCTTCATAAGGGTGTGCTTTAAGCAATGTATTAATTATCTTGTCTTTAAGGTGCGAGAAAAGGATCGTTTCATATCTCACTTCCTTCTCAAAATGTTCATACCCTTTTTCCCCCACAAAGGGATCTGATTCACTGTTACCCCTGAAACTGCCGGTTCCGTTAACTGCAAATCCACACCTGTCATAATTTCCTATAACCCCGGCCCCAGCCTCAAAGAGAGCTTCCCTTACCTTATCAAGGCTTGCTTCAGGTATAAATGTCACAAGTTTCAGCAATCTGTTTTTTAAGGGTGAAAGCACTTTTACATTTAAAAGGTTAAGCTTTTCAGCCATCTTAATGCTTACTCCGTTTGTTATTACATCGAGGTTAGTGTGAGCTGAATAAATTGCAATATCATTTTTTATTGCTTTAATTATAGCCCTTTGTGTACTGTCAGAACCGGAAAGCCGCTTTAAATTTCCAAAGATGAGGGGGTGATGAGAGATAATTACACCGCATTTTTTTGTTATGGCTTCACCAACAACATCTTCCGTAACATCAACGGTTATCAGCGCCGAGCTTATCCTATGGCCGGGTGAGCCTACCTGCAGCCCCGAATTATCGTAGCTTTCCTGGAATGATAAGGGTACTGCCGAATCGAGATATGAACATAAGTTGTTGATTATCATGTTAAGCTGTTTGGACATTATTATTTCCCGCAGATAAGCGCAGATACTTCTCACTACTCAAAACTCACCGCTCCCCGCCCTCTGCCATTTACTCTGGACTAAACATCCCCCTAACCCCCTTCAAAGGGGGAATTAAAAACCATTCAACCTGCATCCTGCACCCTTTAAAACCCGTCCCTCAGTTCGAGGAGCAGTTCTTTAATCCTTTTGAGCGACTCGTTGATCTCATATTTATAATCTGTTTCTTCCCATTTCCCACTCAGCTTTTTCTCAGCTCCCGACAGTGTCATACCTTCCTCCCTGATAAGATGATGGATAATTCTAAGATTCTTCAGATCCTCAGAAGTAAAAAGCCTGTTGCCTTTTTTATTCTTCATCGGTTTCAGTATCCTGAATTCATTTTCCCAGAACCTTACAGTTGATACAGGCACCTGGAGAATCTTCGAGACCTCTCCAATTGAATAATAAAGCTTTTCGACAGGTTTTTCTGTATATGGCATGGCTGTTACTTATATTTAATTATCCCCTCATCAGAAATTATTATTAGTGAATCAGGAAAATCAAGAGCGGTAAGCTCCCTTAGCTTTCCAATAACACGTTTACCGGGATCTATTCTCACTCCTTCAGGCCTGGTCTGGAACACTGGAATGACAACCCCTGACAGGAATTTTCCTTTTTCATCAACAATAAGTTTTATCAGTGGTGCTATACCGTTTGGTCCTGTTATATTGAACCTGCCGAAGGTACAAAAATTACCAAGGCTGTAGGCAATGAATCTCTCATTGTAAACTTCCACTGCTCTTGTCACATGTGGTCCATGACCAAATACAACGTCAGCTCCTGCATCGATCATCCTGTGGGAAAAATTATAGACATCTCCCCTGCTTTCCCCGTAGTGTATCTCTTCTTTCTTTGGTACACGCTGAAAATCTGCACCTTCTGCTCCGCCATGAAACGATACCACAACAATATCACAGGTATCATTGAGGAATCTGACAAGGCTCTCAGCCTCAGCTACCTTATTTATATTAAGGGTACCGGCATTAGGCGCAAAAGCAACAAAGCCATAGATAAGCGAATCCTTTTCAAAGATTGAATAGGGCTTTTCTGTTAAGCCTGCATATTTAATATCAAGTGAATCAAGCAATTTCATCGTTCTTGTACGGGCCGGATAACCAAAATCCCCGAAATGATTGTTTGCTATGCTCAGCATGTCGAAACCGCTTACGGCAAGTGCATTTGAATATCGCTCGGGCATTCTGAACAGATAGCATATTGTCGTATCCCTGCATTTTTTAGCCGGTTCTCCATGATCCAGAAAAGAACCTTCAAGATTCCCGAAAGTGATATCAGCTGAAGCTAAAGTGTCGGCGAGGTCTCCCAGAAGTAAAAGGGGGTTATCGTGAGGAGGCAGAATACCCGGCCCGGGGAATGTTGAACCTAACATTATGTCGCCAACTCCGATGATGCTTATTTCCCTGCTTACAGAAGCAGAATCCGTAACTGCTGAAAGGACTGGATCATTAAACAGATTTAGACTGATTATTATAATAAGTGCAAGACGAAAGGATTTCTTCATAATTGCTAAAAAAGGACTAATCAAAAGATTGCCCGGTTTTTGAAGCAATTTCGATCATCTCTTCGTATTCCTCCGGGGAAAGATCGTTGAAATAATAGTTCACAGGATCGACATTCTTGCCATTCAGCTTAATCTCATAATGAAGATGAGGCGCGACCGACAGTCCTGTGTTTCCAACAAAACCAATAACATCTCCTCTCGATACCTTCTGGCCGACCCTGACGTTTGCCTTATCCATATGGGCATAAGTGGATTCATATCCGAACCCATGATTGAGAATTACATGATTGCCCAGTCCTCTTTTTGCTGAAATAACTGCTTTTACAGTTGCGTCGCCTGTTGCATAAATATCGGTTCCCGTCGGGGCTGTGAAATCCATTCCTGCATGGAACTTAATTATCTTATAAATGGGATGTATTCTCAATCCGTATCCCGAAGCTGTACGCTTAAGGTCTTTATTAGAGATAGGGAGTATTGCCGGGACAGCTCTAAGCATATCCTCTTTTCTTTTTGCCAGGTCGATGAGTTCATCAAAGGACTTTGATTGCAGATACACCTGTTTCCTGATTTTGTCAAGCCTTTTGGTGGTTTCAATCACGATGTTTGAGTTGTTGTATCCTTCAAGTTCCTTGTACCTGTTCACTCCGCCTTCGCCTCCTTCCCTGAGGGTTGAAGGAATCGGTTCAGCTTCAAAAATGGTTCTGTATAAATTGTCGTCCGTCTCCTGGAGATGTGTAATGACTTTATCAAGGTCATTCATTTCCCTGTGTATAAGGTCATATTGCAGTGTAAGCTGATCTATTTCACGTAACAGAGCCTTCTCCTTTGGCGAATCAAAAAATATGGCGAAGATCATATAATAGACAACGGCAATGAGGAGGGAGCCGACCAGATATGCTAATCCTCTCAGGAGCACAGCCCTGAAACCAAGCTTAACCTTATCAAAGCTCAGAGATTCGGGATTGAACTTATATCTTGATTTTGGCATAACTGTGCAAAGATAAACAATAAATAAAAAACACAACAGCTTCCCTGGGGTATGTTTCCACTACTGTAAAAAAATAAAAAACTACCTTAATTTCATGCTTGAAGTAAGCATCCTGATCATCTCAAAGTATTCTTCCTCAGTAAGATCATCATTAAAGAAATTCAAAGGATTCTGATGATGCCCGTAAAGATCTATCTGATAATGCAGGTGCGGGCCCGACGAAGTGCCTGAACTGCCGCTTAAACCTATAAGGTCTCCCCTTGTTACATTCATCCCGGATGATACCTTTATACTGCTCAGGTGACCATAGGTGGACTGATATCCATATCCATGATCTATAACGACATAATTACCGAAACCTCCTGAATTCCATCCGGCTGCAATAACCTTTCCGTTACCGGTTGCATAAATTTCAGTTCCATATGGTGCGCTGAAATCCTGTCCGTGGTGCCACTGAGGCGTTCCCAGCACCGGGTGAACTTCCCTGAATTTTACTCCATCGCCACGTCTTATTGAAACATCAACAGGACTTATCATCGGCAGATAATCATACATCCTTTCCCATTCGATCCTTTTTTCTTCAATCGCTTCGAAAGATGTCTGCTGTACGCTGACCATATTCTTCATTGCATCTATCCTTTCACGGACCGATTTCATCATATCAGAGTACATAAAACCGTTCAGGCTCCGGTATCTGTCGACACCCCCGAAGCCCGGATTCCTTATTGACTGGGGAACCGAGTCCATTTCAAGCATTGGGCGGTAACGTATTTCGTCCGACATCCTGAGACTCTCAATTATTTTACCCGAATTATCCAGCTCCCTGCTTGCCAGTTTGTATTGAAGCTTCATATTCTCAACCTGCTGGTTAAGCATTTTCTCCTTTGGCGAACCGAAGAAATGATGGAACAGAAAAACATAGAAAACAGACACTGCAACCGTCCCGGCAAACCATAACGACAGGCGGCCAAGCTTCTTCTTAAACGGAAGCTTTACCTGCTTAAATTGCACATCGTTAAGGTCAAGGAAATATCTTCGGGTCCGCATTCTTAAGTCCGGGATTTCGAATTTTTATTTTTGGTGATCGACAAATCTAAACCAAATAATTTAATTTTACAAACCAATTATAAGGTATATTTACATAAATAAGCATGATTTTCTGATGATGAATTCAAATGAACTGAGACAGAGATTTTTCGGATTTTTCAGATCGAAAGAACATAAGATAGCAGCCTCAGCACCAATGGTGATTAAAAATGATCCATCACTGATGTTCACTAATGCGGGAATGAATCAGTTCAAGGATATTTTCCTGGGTAACGACCTCCCAGAATATAAGCGTGTGGCTAATTCCCAGAAGTGTCTCAGGGTTTCCGGCAAACATAATGATCTTGAAGAAGTTGGACATGACACTTACCATCACACAATGTTTGAGATGCTCGGTAACTGGTCGTTCGGCGATTATTTCAAGAAGGAAGCAATCGAATGGGCCTGGGAATTACTTACGGCAGAACTTGGCATCCCGGCTGACAGGCTTTATGCAACAGTCTTTGAAGGCAATGCCGGGGATAATGTTCCCCGCGACAATGAGGCGTTCGACTGCTGGAAAAAGTGCTTTCCTGATCCGGCCAACCGCATACTCGACGGTTCAAAAAAGGATAACTTCTGGGAAATGGGAGAAACAGGTCCCTGCGGCCCCTGTTCCGAGATCCACGTCGATATAAGGGATGATAAGGAAAGGTCTGAATTACCGGGATATAAGCTTATAAATAAAGGCCATCCGCTTGTTGTCGAGATCTGGAACCTTGTGTTCATACAGTATAATCGTAAAGCCGACGGCTCTCTCGAACAGCTCCCATCAAGACATGTCGATACCGGCATGGGATTCGAGAGGCTCTGTATGGTGATCCAGGGAAAGAAATCTAATTATGATACCGACGTGTTCCAGCCGGTCATCAAGGAAATTAGCAGGATAACAGGGAAGCAATACGGGGTAAAAGATGCCTGGGATGTTGCAATGCGCGTTATTGCCGACCATATGAGAGCTGTTGCTTTTTCAATCGCCGACGGCCAGCTTCCGTCAAACAACAAGGCCGGGTATGTGATCCGCAGGATCCTGAGACGGGCAGTGAGGTATGGTTATAATCACCTCGAAATGGAGGATCCGTTTATTTATATGCTGCTCCCTGTACTTACACAATCAATGGGAGATCAGTATCCTGAGCTGAAATCATGCGGGGAACAGATTGCAAAAATAATTAAGGAAGAAGAAGTATCCTTCCTCAAGACACTGGGAAAAGGATTGAAGATGATTAGCAGAATGACAGACGATCTGAAAAATGATAATATAAAGATCCTGCCCGGGAAAATCGCATTCGAGTTGTATGACACCTTCGGATTCCCCCTCGACCTCACACAACTGATCCTGAAGGAGCATGATCTGGAAACAGATATCAAGGGGTTTGAAGATGAAATGAAAAGACAGAAGTCAAGGTCAAGAGAGGATGCTTCACAGGACACCGGTGACTGGACAGTAATCCAGGATACGGGAAGCACAATCTTCACCGGATATGAAAAAACCGAAGATGATGTAGTTATCGCCAGGTACCGGACAGTAAAATCGAAAGGAAAGGAAATATGCCAGCTTGTCTTTGATAAAACACCCTTTTACGCGGAATCCGGAGGGCAGGCAGGTGATTGCGGATCGATAGTATCAGAGAAGGAAAAGATTAAGATCGTCGATACGATTAAAGAGAATAACCTGATAATACATATTTCAAATAAGATCCCTGCCTGTCCTGAGCTAAGCTTCAAAGCTGCCATAGATATTGAGAAGCGACAAATGACTGCAAACAATCATACGGCAACCCACCTTCTCCATTTTGCTTTAAGATCAACCCTCGGAAAACATGTCGAACAAAAAGGATCGCTTGTTACTCCCGACCGGCTCAGATTCGATTTCAGTCATTTCGGGAAACCCTCAAAAGATGAGCTGCTTAAAGTCGAAATGATAGCGAACAGACTTGTAAGAGAAAATCATCATAGTAATGTAATTGCTGATATTTCGATGAAAGAAGCTCAGGAAATGGGCGCTATAGCACTTTTCGGAGAGAAATACGGTGAGAAAGTGAGGGTGGTCAGGTTCGGCGATTCAATTGAGCTCTGCGGAGGAACCCATGTAGATTCAACTGCAAGCATCGGAATTATAAAGATCGTTTCAGAGGGAGCCATAGCAGCAGGAGTCAGAAGAATTGAAGCTGTTACAGCAGGCAAAGCCGAAGAATATATAAACGCAAAACTCACGGAGGTGGATGACATAGCTTCCCTTTTTAATAATCCTCAGGATCTAAAAGCGACTATTGAGAAACTGATCTCAGAGAACAATAACCTCAGAAAGACAATCGGGAAACTTGAGGCCAGGGAAGCAATGAACAGCCTGAAGGAACTTGAAGACAAGGCGGTCATTATAAATGATATCAGGTTCATTTCAGGCCTGATACAGACTGACAATCCTGATATGCTCAAGACAATTGCATTTGAAGTAAGAAAAAGGTCTGAAGACAGTATACTTGTCCTTGGCTCTGAATCAGCCGGGAAGGCTATTCTTGTTGTTATGATAAGTGAAAAGCTTGTAAATGATAAGAAACTTAATGCTGTGAACCTTATCAAAGAGATATCCGGCGAGATAAGCGGAGGCGGAGGCGGTCAGCCTTTTCTGGCAACTGCCGGCGGCAAAAATCCGGCCGGAATCGGCAACGCTCTAAAAAAAGCGGAAGAATTTATCAGGGGACTATGATGGTGCTCGGAACCCGGAACAAAGCGACGATTCCGCGACAGCTGAAAGGGTGCAGGGTGCATGGTGCAGTGAGTTAAATATCTGCATTAATCTGCGTGATCTGCGGGAAACTATTTTAATAATCCGTGTCAATCCGTGGTTAAAAAAGAAATTCACCAGGGGGACACGGTTCACAGAGGTCTAAATGAATTTCCCGCCACTATTATTGTTGCCAGCCCGGTAAAACCCTAAAGCCCTAATGCCGTAAAGCCGTATGGCCTTAATGCCTTGAAATCAATTATTTCCATGGCATTACTATATATACTTGTTAAAGATAATATCCCCCCACCCCGCAAATCTCCCTGATAATTTCTTATTTTTGGGCGATGTAACATTGAAATGAGAAAACAACTTTTCAAAATAGTCTCTGCATTTTTAGCTATAATACCTGTATTTCTCTTCTCATGTACCCCGGGTTCATGTTTTGAAGAAACGGAAGCTAAAGTGAAAGCATCAATGTACCAGTCCTTAACAGAAACAGTTGTTGCACCAGATTCTGTTTCACTTTTCGGACTCGGAAGAGACTCAGTGATCTATAAGAAGACAACGAACATCAAAATCATGGTTTTCCCTCTCGATCCCACCTCAGAAACATGCACATTTCTAATAAGGATAAATGGAGTATCAGATACAGTGACATTCAGCTATTCGCCCTATGCGCATTTTATTTCGAAAGAATGCGGTTATACATACTATTTCACTATCGAACAGCCAGTCACAACAAACAACATAATTGACAAAATAGTTTTAACAAAAAAGACCATCACAACTCTGAATGAGGAGAATATACGGCTATATTATTAGTGTTGCCTTTCTTATGTGTTGCACCCCAGCTCATGGACAGGATGCCGGGCTTCCTCAGGACAGTGTAACAGTACCTCTGAAAGTGAGTTTTGGTATGGAAGCCTCCGGGCCTGTAATCTATTTTACAGATAAGAATGTGCTGAACACTGAAGCATATCTACTGTACGACCTGGATAATAAAAAGGCCCTCCATGCAGCCGGGGGATATTCGAATTACAAATACTCTCAGTACAATTATTCCTACAGGAACAAAGGTGTCTTCTTTAAAGCCGGTGTTGACTTCAACATCCTTAAGCCTGAAATCTCAAGTGGAAAATACTGGGCAGGAATAGGATTGCTTTATGGCATAAGCAGGTTCACATGGCAGGTCGATTCTTTCACTTACGAGAATTACTGGGGCAGGCATACTTTTTCAATGCCGGAACAATCCGACTGGGGACATTATATCGAAATCTCACCGGGATTCAGGGCCGAGCTCCTGGAGAATCTGAGTATCGGCTGGTCTGTCAGCCTCAGGAAATTACTTTTCACAAGTGCGTCGAAAGATCTTAAACCGTCATATATCCCCGGATATGGAAGTACCGGTAATACCATAAGCTTCGGAATGAACTATTTCATCACATTCAATTTCGCCTATAAAAAGATCAGGGTAGGCATCAAACCAGAACCGCCATCGGAACCAGCGGAAGAAGGGGGAACGGGGACTGGTATTATCAGGAGTATCTGGTAGATTGTTAGAGGGGGCGATGAGGCGGAGAGCAGGGAGCGGTGAGTCATGAGTCCTGAGTCCTGAGTCATCGGGACGAAGGATGGAGATCCGCAGAAAAATTTTATACACCCTTAGTTTAAACGCTTTAATGCCTTTATGTCGTAATGCCTTAATGCCGTAATGCCGTAATGCTTTAATGCCGTAATGCCTCCGGTTTCCTGCTGAAGGCCAACAGTCCCATGAACATAAGAAACCCGTTAAGCAGGATAAGCTCGAAACCGAACCTGTAACCGTTGAAAAGTTCAACTGAGTATTTGCTTAAAATAAAGCAGATTGTCGGTGATAGAACTGCAATGTATGGAGTAATCCTGTCATTTACCGCCCTTTTCGTGAATAATCCGAATGTGTAAAGCCCCAGCAGAGGGCCATATGTGTATCCGGCAATTGTGAAGAGCTTGTCAATTATTGCTTCGTCGTTTAATGAACTGAATATCAAAATACTGATAAAAAACACAAGAGCGATCGAGAGATGTACTCCATATCTTGTCTTTGTCGCTATCCTTTCAGTAAGTCCTTTCTTTTTGTCGAGACCCAGGAAGTCAATACTTATTGATGTTGTCAGCGAGGTAAGGGCTCCGTCGGCGCTCGGAAAAGCTGCCGATATCAGACCTATAAGGAAAACCAGTCCGGCAACCGGACCCATATGTTCAAGAGCAATAACAGGAAAGAGATCATCGGTAGCCGACACTGTGATTCCTTTGCTCTGTGAAAATAAAAACAGGAATGCACCAAGGAAAAGGAACATGAGGTTGACAAAAATAAGTATGCCGCTGAAGGTGAACATGTTCTTTTGAGACTCTCTGAGATTCCTGCAGCTCAGGTTTTTCTGCATCATCTCCTGGTCAAGACCGGTCATTGTGATCGTAATGAACATCCCCGAAAAGAACTGCTTAAGGAAAAACCTCTCATGATGCCAGTCGGTGATGAACATTCTTGTTATCCTGCTCTCCTGTGCCTCACGGAACAGATCCGAAAGAGGAACTCCCATCCCCTTGCTTATATAAAATATCGAGAGAACAACCGCAAGTAACATAAAGGTTGTCTGAAGCGTGTCGGTCCAGACTATAGTCCTTATACCACCCTTGAATGTGTATAGTATTATCAGTATGATGAAGATCAGTGCATTGACCCAGAAAGGTATGTGCCATGCATCAAAGACGAATATCTGGAGGACATTGATCACAAGGAACATCCTCAGCGAAGCCCCTAGTGTCCTTGAGAGGATGAAGAATCCGGCCCCTGTTTTGTACGACCAGAATCCGAAACGGCTTTCAAGATAAGAATATATAGAGGTTAATTTAAGCCTGTAATATAAAGGCAGCAGTATCAGGGCTATAACGGCATATCCCACGAGATACCCAAAAACAACGACCATGTAGCTGAACTGTGTTTCCGATACCCAGCCCGGTACTGACATGAACGTGACACCGGAAAGGGAAGCCCCTATCATGCCATAAGCCACCACAAACCAGGGAGATTTCCTGTTACCTATAAAGAACGACTGACTGTCTGCTTTGCGTGATGTGATCCATGTAATAGTGAAAAGAAGTACCGTGTAAAGAAGAAAGATACCAAGTATCAGAAGTGGTGACATTGTAGAAAATTTAAGTTACAAGGATAGTAAAAAGTAATCAGCAGAAAAAATTATCATCCTGCTTAGCAAAGAGGAATAATTGGATTAAATTTGTCTAAAAGCGTTCAAATGAGTTTTAACGAATATCCTTCAAGATTGCTGGAAAATGCAGTCAATGAATTCTCTACACTTCCTGGAATAGGACGGAAAACAGCTTTCAGGCTGGTGATGAGCCTGTTGAGAAGGAATTCCGAAGATGTCAGAAAATTCGGAGAGAGTATTATGAAGCTTCATGAAGAGATACATTACTGCAGGGTTTGCAATAATATTTCTGACAATGAGATATGCAGCATCTGCAATGACAATAAGCGTGACGGATCAACAATATGTGTCGTTGAGAATATCCAGGATGTTATGGCTATCGAGAATACACACCAGTACAAGGGTGTTTATCATGTCCTCGGAGGGATCATCTCCCCTGTTGACGGAATAGGTCCTTCCGACCTCAAAATTGACTCCCTTGAGGAGAGGGTACAATCCGGCGGAGTGAGAGAGATAATACTGGCTCTCAGCACAACGATGGAAGGAGATACAACAAATTTCTATCTCTTTAAGAAGCTGGGAAAGTATAACCCTCTGATAACAACACTTGCCAGGGGTGTAGCAATAGGCGATGAACTTGAATACACAGATGAGATAACCCTAGGGAGGGCCCTTAATAACCGGAATCCTTACCAGCAATCCTGAAAATGGACCTTTCAGTAATTATTGTCAGCTATAATGTCAGGTATTTCCTTGAACAGTGCCTGCTATCAGTAAGCAAAGCATCGGAAAATATTGAATGTGAAATATTTGTTGTCGACAATAATTCTGCTGACGGATCCTGCGCAATGGTATCAGGGAAATTTCCAGAGGTGAAGCTGATAATAAATCCGGATAACAAAGGATTTGCAGCCGCAAACAACCAGGCTCTTAAAATTGCTTCGGGCAGATATATCCTCCTCCTCAACCCCGATACTCTTGTTGAAGAGACAACTTTCACCAGCTGTATAAAATTCATGAATGAACATCCTGAAGCCGGAGCCGCGGGAGTACGCATGATTAACGGCAAGGGAAAATTCCTTCCTGAATCCAAGAGAGCATTCCCCGGGCCCCGGACAGCCTTTTTCAAGATATTCGGCCTTTCGTGTTTATTTCCGAAATCTGAATTCTTCAATAACTATTACCTGGGACATCTCGACCAGTTCAAGACATCCAAAGCAGATGTTATAACGGGTGCATTCATGTTTCTGCGACGGGAAGCAGTGCTGAAAACAGGCCTGCTTGATGAAGACTTTTTTATGTACGGTGAAGATATTGATTACAGCTACAGGCTTATTAAAGCCGGCTACACCAATTACTATTATCCGGAAACAAAGATTATCCACTATAAAGGTGAAAGCACAAAAAAAGGGGACCTGAATGCTTTTATACATTTTTATAAGGCAATGACGATTTTCGTCAGGAAACATTTCAACAACGGAAACTCAAAAGCTTTCTTCTCAGTCGTCAGGTTAGCTGTCTTTTTCAGGGCGACTCTTTCTCTGCTTAAAGGAACAATCAAAAGGCTATTCCTGCCTGTGACTGACGCTGCCATAATCTTTCTTATATATATCGCAATCACTTCATTCTGGCAGGCATACAAATTCGGACCGGGCTATACCTATCCCGGAACCCTGAAAGGAATCATCCTGCCAGTTTGCACTATAATTATGCTGATCTCGGTTGCTTTTACAGGAGGCTATAATATACCCTCAAAAATCCCTTCTGTGCTAAAAGGCCTGATAGCTGGAATTGTAGTGATCCTCATTACTTATGCGCTACTTCCCTCCGGGCTAAGATTCTCAAGAGTTGTCGTTTTAACAGGCGGACTCCTCTCCCTTCCTGCTTTGGCATTATGGAGACTACTTACTTCATTAACTAGAACCGGAATATCGGATAATCCCTTTGCCCATTCAAAAAGAACTATAATAATCGCCGATAAGGATGTTTATAAAGACATCTCCGGACTTATGTCGCGCTCCGGCATAAGCAACAGGATAGCCGGAAGGGTAAGCCTGAAAGTCAAAGACATGAGCGGCGAGGTTCTGGGAAGTATAGAACAGCTGAGAGAAGTGATAAGGGTAAACAGGATAAAAGAGGTTATCTTTTCGACAAGAGGAATGAGCGCTTCGCAGATCATTGACCTGATGAATCTTAACTCAGATCTTAACATAACGGCGAAGATCGCATCTGCCTGCGGAGAATATATTATTGGAAGCAGGTATATAAGTACACAGGAAGACAAGATACCGGTAAAAGGAGACCCCGTCAGGAAAAGGTTTGCTAAAAGATTTCAGAAACTCTCCGGGGGCTTCATTAAACTTTTTTGAAGATTCAATGTTTAGAGAATATAAGTCAAAAATATCAGGCTGATGGCAAAAATGAACCTTATACTCCCTGCAATGGGAGAAGGAGTAATAGAAGCGACTATCAATAAATGGCTTGTTGCTGCAGGAGCTCTTCTGAAGGAGGACCAGCCTGTTGTAGAGATAGCAACAGATAAGGTGGACACAGAAATCCCTTCACCGGCTGCCGGAAAGCTCATTTCAATTCTTGCCCCGGAAGGAAGCGTGGCAAAAGTAGGTGATACTATTGCAGTAATTGAAATTTCCGATACCCCGCAGGCAGGTAAGGAAGAAAAAATTGAAAAAGAAGTAGCAAGGATACGCGAGACTATAGAAGAAACAAAAAAAGAAGAAAAAGAGGTTCAGGATATATCTGTCAACCTGAAGAGCAGAACACCTTCAGGTAAATTCATTTCGCCGCTTGTAAGAAGTATCGTGGCTCATGAGAATATAAGCTACTCGGAACTTGACTCTGTTTCCGGGACGGGGATGGATGGCCGGATTACTAAAGATGATATACTGAGAATAGTAGAGAAGAGAAAAAAAGACCAGGAGACTGCAGAGGGTCTGAAAAAACAAACGACTGTCGAAGCGGTTAAGCAACCGGAAGTGTTAACAAACGGTGATGAAATTGTGGAAATGGACCGTGTTCGCAAGCTTATTGCCGAACATATGATACTCTCAAAGAGAGTATCGGCTCATGTAACTTCCTTCATAGATGCCGATGTCACAAAACTTGTAAACTGGAGGAATTCGGTAAAGGACAAATTCATGGCAGCTGAGGGACAGAAGCTGACTCTTACACCGCTCTTTATACATGCAACAGCAAAGGCATTGTATGACTTCCCCATGCTCAATATCTCAGTTGACGGAACGAAGATCATAAAGAAAAAGAACATAAATATCGGTATGGCCACTGCCCTCCCCGATAGCAACCTAATCGTTCCTGTTATAAAAAATGCTGACGGGAAGAGTCTTACAGGACTTGCCAGAAGCGTAAATGACCTTGCAGAAAGAGCCAGGAGCGGAAAGCTTAAACCTGATGAGATAAGCGGAGGCACCTTTACTGTAACTAATTTCGGCAGTTACAATAACCTTTCAGGGACACCTATTATCAACCAGCCACAGGTTGCAATACTGGGAATAGGCGCTGTGAGAAAAGTCCCGGCCGTAATTGAGACCCCCGAAGGAGATGTGATAGCTATCAGACAGATAATGATCCTGTCATTAAGCTATGACCACCGTGTAATTGACGGTGCTCTTGCAGGGAAATTCCTGAACAGGCTAAAGGAGATCCTCGCAAACTACTCCCCTGATGATCTCTGATAATACTTACTGAATATTATATAGTTATCTCGCACCAGGCAGCAGGTTTGAAATAATTAACATCCGGTTAATAAAAAGGGAAAAGTGTCCTCTCCCTTATCTTGTTATTTCTGTTATATTAGTAACTTTAACAGATGGATTATTAACTATAACCTTCCTGCCTGTGTTACATCATGAGGCTGATCGGGTTTTTAATTTAAGGTTTTCGCATTATTTATCTTTAGTAATATGATAAAGAGATTTTTTCTGTTTGCATTCCTTTTAGCTATACTGTACAACCCTGATCTTTCTTCACAGAACAGGATTGAGAACAAAATGATCTTTTACGACGCAGAAAGCTGGGTATTATTTGAAGATTATAAGGAAGCGCTTCCTGAATATCTTCAGCTTCTTGAGTACTATCCTTCAAATGCAAATATTAAATACAGGATCGGACAGTGTTACATTAACATACCTGGTGAAAAGTCGAAAGCTATCAGGTATCTCGAAGATGCCGTTCAGAGTATTAATCCGCGTCATAAGGAAGGTCGATTCAGGGAGACAGGAGCTCCATGGGATGCCTATTACCAGCTTGCTGATGCTTACAGGATAACAGGTCAGATTGACAAGGCAATAGAAACTTACAGACATTTCAAGAAAAACCTCGATCCTGAAGTATATGACTCGGTCATTGTCAACCGTCAGATAGAATCGTGCCTCAATGCAAAGGAACTGATGAACAAACCACTGTTTATAAAAGAAAGCAACCTTGGCAAAACGATAAACGACAATAACTCGGAATATAATCCTGTTGTCTCAGATGACGAGAGGATGCTCATCTTCTCAAAAAGTGAGCCTTTCTACGAAGCATTGCTTTATTCAGTCAAAATAAATGGTGCCTGGGCAGAACCTGCAAATATGAATGAGATCCTGAAAGTCGACAGGGATATCTATCCTTCAAGCCTTTCAAGAGACGGAAAAACATTGTTCCTTTACAACTCTGAGGATTATGACGGTAATATTTTTTCAACAGTCTTTTCCGACGGCACATGGAGTCCAATTCAAAAGCTCAACGACAACATAAATACCAAGTATTGGGAATCCCATGCTATAATCTCCCACGACAATAAAAAACTATATTTTACAAGCAACAGGAAAGGCAGTATAGGCGGCCTCGACATTTACGTCTCCACACGAGACAATACCGGCAACTGGGGTCCGGCTGAAAATCTCGGACCGGTTATCAATACTCCCTATAATGAAGACACTCCTTTCCTGAGTGAAGATGACAGAACTCTCTTCTTCAGCTCACGCGGTCATTTAAATATGGGAGGCTACGACATCTTCCGTTCAACACTTCTCGACAATGGCGAATGGTCGCAACCTGTGAATATCGGTTACCCGCTTAATACTACAGACGATGATCTTTTCTTCCAGCCTGTAAAAGCCGGAAATGAAGGGTATTTCTCAAAATACAATCCTGATGGTTTCGGTGGTGAGGACATCTACCGCATTGAAGTCTTTTCAGAGGATATCCCGAGGAATTTCTTTGTGATGGGACTCGCCAGGGGAGCTGATGTAAATACAACAGTTAAGGTGAGTGCCACAGATACAAAAAGTCCCGACAGGTCGCTTGTTGTCTTTACTAATCCCAGATCCGGCCAGTTCGAGTTTCAGACACAGCAGGGTAACTATGATATAATATATGAATCGGCAGGAAGCGAAAGATTCCATACTAATGTGACCTTGCCATTGTTTAATCCTACCGATACTTTCAGACTTCCTGATACATTCCTGGCAAAAAGTGATTTTACGGCTGATCTGGCAGTTAACGCGGAGAGCGAAGTTAAAGTAGACAAAGATGAACAACTGACATTTCCCCTCAGGGTAGAACCAAACTCTTCCCTTGTAATTGAACACCGGGTGGCTGACACCCTGGTTTCCTCTGATACATATTCAGTTAACGATACAACTTTCGCCTATACTATGGTCCCTCTTGAAGGAGACAATAGAATATCTTTCAGGTTGATAGATCCTTATGGGAACACTGCCGACGCAGAAGTGTCAGTTACAAGAGAAAAACCAGGCCTGAGAAGAACCGGGAATGAGGGATACAGAAAGGTAGCAGCGGAAACAGAACAGGAAGAAACTTTAGCCGGGATGAAGAAAAAAGCAGCAGAAAAAGCCGTTCCAATGACCGCAGCACCTGTTTCGCCTGCTATAAACGAGGATCAAACACCTCCTCCGATAGCTGCTGAAAGCGAAAGGGATTGCCCCGGATTCTTATTGTGGATTTTATTCGCTGCCGGTTTTGCCTTGCTGATTATAATAATCCTCAGGAGAAAAAAAGACAAGGGGAAAAAAGAATAAATTCAGAGAGCCAGTCTCAGTAACTTATAATAAAGCAATGAAATGGCATTTTTAGTTATTTTTTTCTAAATTTGTTTACAAAACGTGTAAGTCATGCGTAAAAGAATATTTGCCTATATTATAAGTTCAGCAATTCTTTGTTGTTCCTTATCGGCCCAGGATATAGTTAAACTCCAGGAGGATTTTATCGAAGCAGAATATTTTTTTCTGAATGAGGATTACCAGGATGCACTACCCTACTACCTTCAACTCTATGAAAAGATTCCCGATAATGGAAATATTGCTTATCGCATTGGTGCCTGCTACCTTAGTATTACGGGCCGGAAGAACCTTTCAATAGATTACCTTGAAAAAGCTTCAAAGAATCTATCCGCCAAGACCAAAGAGGGAACAATCACTGAGTACGCTGCTCCCTATGATGCCTTATACGACCTCGGGAAAGCTTACCTTATCAATTACCAGTTCGATAAAGCAAAAGATGCTTTTACAAAATACTCGGAAACACTTCTTCCTGATGACAGGGAAAATATTGATTTTATAAACCAGCAGATAAGATCCTGCGACATCGCAAAGGATTATATCGCAAAACCTCTCTCATATACAGAAGAAAATCTCGGCCCTCTCTTCAATGATGACAAATCAAACTTCAATCCTGTTATATCAGCTGATGGCAAATCATTCGCTTTTATGGTCTCTCTTAAATTTTATGATGCCATAATGCTTTCAAAACTGGCCGGAGGTAAATGGAGCCCGCCGGTCAATATTACTCCCGAGCTCCAGTCAGACGGAGATATGTACATCTCCTGCCTGTCTGCCGATGGAAAAGTGCTGTATCTGTCGAAGGATGATAATTACAACAGTGATATTTTTACAAGTACCTACGATGGGATGACCTGGAGGCAGACAGTAAAACTCAATAAGAACATAAATACAAGATACTGGGAATCACACGGATTTGTTACCGAGAACGGGGAACAGCTTATTTTTGCTTCCGACAGGCCGGGGGGATTCGGAGGACTGGATCTCTATATTTCAAAGAAAGTCAATGGTGACTGGGGACCTCCCGTGAATCTAGGCCCCGAAATAAATACACAATTTAATGAAGACAGACCATTTCTTATAAACAACGGGAAGATCCTTTTCTTCAGTTCACAGGGCCATTCGACTATGGGCGGGTATGATCTCTTCTGTTCCGAACTCCAGTCTAATAGCCTCTGGAGCAAACCTTTGAATCTGGGTTATCCAATTAATACCCCTGATGATAATATTTTCTTTATGCCGGTCGAAAATGGAAATGCCGGCTACTATTCTATAAGTAAAGATCCGGCAGGAGAAGGAAAAGAGGATATCTTTAAGATAACCTTTAAACAATAATAAGCCAGTAAAATGGACAGTTCGTTTTTTACAAAATTTCTAATATGAAGAATCCCGGAGTAAGAATACCGCGTCTCCCTTTATTGTTCATCCCTCTGATATTATTTTCAGCTTCATCATCCGCCCAGTCTCAGAAAGAGATGAAAGCTATCTTCGCCAGGGCTGAATCACATTATGTCTATGAGGAATACGAGTTGGCAAATCCACTCTATCTTATTCTCGAAGATGCAAGGAACATGAATATATCTTACAAGATAGGGACCTGCTATCTTGGCATCCCCGACGAAAAGGAGAAAGCAATCCCATTTCTTGAAGCAGCTGTCAAAGACGCAAGTTATGATGCAAAGACAGAATCATTCAAGGAAAAACGTGCGCCTCTTGATGCCTGGTTTTTCCTTGCAAGAGCTTATATGATAAATGATGAACTCGAAAAAGCATTAAGTACATTTCAGACATTCAAAAGACTCTCGGCAGATTACGAGAGTGAAGGCGGTATGCAGAATATAGAGTATGCAGATCAGCAGATAGAAGCCTGCAGGAACGCAATAGGATTTAAGAATAATCCAACACTCATAACAAAAAAACTCCTGGCAAAAGAGTTCACTGATGGAGCAATAAATGAGAATCCGGCAATCAGCTTCGACGGTAACACAATAGTGTATACTGAACGCAGAGGCCTTATAAATATCATTCTGTTTTCCAAAAAGATCCGAGGGAAATGGCAGCCTCCGATAGATATTACAAGCCAGCTTAATGCCGGTGAGGATTGTTCATCATGCTCGCTTAACAGTGATGGCACAAGGTTATACCTTTATAAAACTGATAATTTCGACGGTAATATCTATTCATCAGATTTTATCAACGGAAGCTGGACCCCCATTGTTAAACTCAACAAGAACATAAATACCAAATATTACGAATCCCATGCTGCAATCTCCCCGGACGGCAAAAAACTATATTTTACAAGTAACCGGGAAGGTGGAATAGGAGGTCTTGATATATTTATTTCAGAGTTAGATGCAACAGGAGAATGGGGTATTCCTGTCAATCTCGGGACAAAGGTAAACACTCCCTACAATGAGGATAATCCTTTTATTACTTCTGATGGAAATCTGCTCTTCTTTTCTTCGGAAGGACATAATTCAATGGGAGGGTATGATATCTTTAAATGCAGCAGGAACTTATCAGGATGGGATACTCCCCGGAATCTGGGATTTCCTGTAAATACAACAGATGACGATAAATTCCTTCAACCTTATAATGAAGGAATGCATGCCTTTTATTCAATGAAAACAGATTATAAGAAGAGAGATATCTTCTATATAGGTCTTGAAGGTCCGGACGTAAATCAGATACATGAGATCACAGGGCAGTTTATACTTAACGATACGGCTCTGTCAGCTAACAAGATATACAGGATAGAAGTAATGGATAAAACTTCAGGGGATACAGTATATAAAAGCTCTCCAGATACTAAAACAGGTCTCTATAATGTCTCTGTGGCTCCGGGAAAATATAAGCTGATATATTCAGGTGAAGGATATTTCACGAAATCGGTGGATACCACTATAGTATTCGACGATCAGGAACTTATTGTAAATATTGATATCACTCTTGAAAGGGACTCTTCCCTGATACCTGTTAGATATGAAAGGATCAATCTGGATGAGATTCCCATCGTAGCGGCAATTGATTCAAGCATCCTGATCAGGAATATGAACGTTGATGACGTTACCGACCAGGATGAAACAGATACCGGCATTCTATATTATACCGTTCAGGTAATGGCACTATATAATCCTGTTGATATAAGCTATTTCAGATACATTACAGACATGAAAGTAATGTATAATGAAAGGGATAAATTCTACAGGTATACTACCGGCCGTTTTGCAACCAGGGCAGAAGCATCGGCCTACAAAGAGAGTCTATTACAAAAAGGATATCCCGATGATATCTTCGTTAAAAAAGTATCCAGGCAATGAATACACTATTAAAAAGTTCACTGATCGTTCTCCTGATAATTAATTGTCTTGATCCTGTTTTGTCGCAGGAAACAGATAAGAAAGCTCTGAACAAGCAGATACAGCAGGCAGATATTTCATTCTACTATGATAAGGATTATCTAAAAGCTGCAAGCCTCTATGAACCTGTTTATAATGCCTATCCCGATAACAGTAACCTCGCAGCCAAACTCGGTATCTGTTATCTTAACATTGAAGGCAGAACAATGGATGCTCTTCTTCTTCTTGAAAAAGCATCGAAGAACATTGTCAATGAAAAAAAGGATTACAATGAGTACGGAGATCAGGCTTCACCTGATACTTACATGTACCTTGCTCTTGCCTATCATGCAAACGACAGTCTTGAAAAAGCGGTTTCACAGTACAACCTGGTGAAGAAAAGACTTTCTGACAGTGAAGTTTTCACGGAAGAATATATTGATAACCAGATAAGGGATTGCAGATATGCCATGGAAATGAAAAAGAAACCTGTAAGGGTTCTTTCAGATCTGTTTGCTCCATGGCTGAGCGATTACCCCGGAGCCTGCAACCCGGTCCTTGCAAAAAATGATTCTGTTTTTATTTTCACGCAGAAAACAGAAGGCAAAACGAGGATCCTCTGCTCCTGGAAGGATAAAGAATGGAAAAAACCCACAGATATCACTGAACAACTCGGAGGATATGACAGATTCTATTCAAACTCAATCACGGGTGACGGCAAAACCCTGGTGCTATTCATCGATGACGGAGATGACGGCAACCTGTATTTCAGCCAGAGAAACGATACCGTTTGGTCAAAGATCCGGAATTTCGGCAGACCTGTCAACACAATCTATTGGGAATCACATGGATTCATAACTCCTGATGGTAATTCAATTTATATAGCAAGCAACAGGCCCGGCGGATTCGGCGAACTTGATCTCTGGGTCTCAGAGAAAAAGGCTGACGGATCATGGAACGATCCGGTAAACCTGGGCGAAAGGATAAACACCGCATATAATGAAGATACTCCTTTCTTCGATCCTGCCAATGAAGCCCTTGTTTTCAGCTCCGACGGTCATATCAGCATGGGAAATTACGATGTTTTCAGGTCAGTTATCAGGGCTGGCAACTGGACGAACCCTGTAGGGATGCCATACGCCTTCAACACAACTGCTGCCAACACATCATTTATTCTCAATAACAACGCCCCGGGATTTGTTGCAAGCATCTATGACGACAAATCCGGAGAAAGGAATATCTATGCAATCGTGGGTATTGACCCGGCTGACGAGCTAACAACTGCAGAAGGATCAGTAACTCTCGCAGACGGGATGCAGGTGGATCCTGCAAGAGCACAACTCAGCCTCACTGACGCTGCAAAGGGAACACTAATAAAGACAGTAACCCTGAATAACGACGGGACATTCCTTTTCGATTTTAAACCTGGCGAATATAAACTGTTTGTCAGCCATGAAGGCTATGAAACCGATACTATACATTTGAGCCTGCCTCTTTATTTCCTCAGCCAGCATATGGCTGTAAATTCAAACCTTACGCCTGTTAAAGTAGCCGGCGGAAGCTTCCTTGCAATCACTAACATACTTTTCGAATTCGATAAATATGACCTAGACAGCGATGCCAGGTCAGCTCTTGAAGCTGTAAAATCAATCCTTGTAAATCATCCGGATCTTACAATAGAGGTCGCAGGTTATACAGATTCCAAGGGATCAACTTCATATAACATGAAACTGGCAGATAAGAGAGCTCAGGCAGTTATCGATTATCTTACATCTGCCGCCATTCCCGCTTCAAGATTTGCAAAGAAATCATTTGGAGAATCAAATTTTGCAGCCATAAATACAAACAGTGACGGATCTGATAATCCAGAAGGCAGAAAATATAATCGCCGTGTGACATTCGGGATCATTGATCCGAAAACAGGGATTGTTCTGCGTCAGGAAACATATACTCCTGAACATCTGAGAGTTGCCTCTGCTACAAAGTACAGCGTAGTGCTTTCGCAGAATACCCAGAGGCTCAGCCCGGGTTATTTTGCCAAACTGGACCTGGGCGGCATGTTGTTTTTAAGGAGCATCGAAGACAAATCCCTTTATGTTTATGCTGTTGGTGTTTTCTACAATAAGGCAGATGCAACTCAATTCCTGTCATATGCAAAGGATAAGGGATTTACAGATGCCTATGTGATCAATCAATCCGATCTTAATAATATCACTAAGTTTAAGAGAACTGAACCTGCTTTTAAGTAAATAAAAGGAAAGTACGACTAATGAAGTTTAAAAACATCAGACTCAGGGCTCTTGAACCCGAAGATCTTGAGCTGCTGTATGAATGGGAAAACAATGATTCTTACTGGCTGATCAGTAATACTCTTTCGCCATTCTCAAAATACACTCTGAAAAGATACCTTGAAAATTCCCACAAGAATATCTATGAAACAGGTCAGCTCAGGCTAATGATCGATCTTATCAAGGAGAATAGGACTATCGGTACCATAGATCTTTTCGATTTCGATCCCTTCCACAAGAGGGCTGGACTGGGGATCCTCATTGCTGACGAGGAACAGAGAAGAAAAGGCTATGCCTCAATGGCACTTAAATGTCTTATAAACTACTGTTTCACTACTCTGCAGTTACATCAGCTGTATTGTAACATTCTTGAAAACAACTGTGAAAGCATGGAGCTTTTCACAAAGCTGGGCTTTACAAGGATAGGGATCAAGAAAGACTGGGTAAAAACTGTCGGGGATCATCTTGATGAATACATGTTCCAGCTGATCAATCCTGACGAAAAACCTAGGGATTAGCTGCTTTTCTTGTATCCCTGTATTCACCCCGGAAGTAATTCAGATCCAGCGCATCATACCTTGTCTTAAGCATCTCAAGCCTTGCAAGGAAGTCATCGAAATCTTTCAGCCTGTCGGCTGTCCATCCGGTCTCTGCTATTGCAAATGCCCTTGGGGAAGCCATATATTCAAGATGCTCCGGTGAAGATATGTATTCTGTCCATACATTACCCTGAACACCAAGGATATACTGTTGTTCTTCCAATGAAAGTTCTGCCGGAAGGGGATTGAATGAATACAATTTCTCAAGCGATACATAACCGCCAATTGCAAGCGGCTGGCCAGCAGGTTCAGTCTGATAAGGGTGCCGGAATTATAGCCATGGCATTCTCAGGAATTGTATCATTTGTTACATTACAGCTGCTGAACACTATCATGACAATCGTTGCAAAAAAGAGTTTCGTATTCATTTAAGGAGGATTGTTTTATCTTTTAAAAATAAAACATTTTACGGGGCAGAAAAAGAAAAAGCAGGATCTGGTGAACGAGTTAATAAAGCTTTTTTGATCACAATTCATTATTCGAGAGTATATTGCCCATCTCCAAACCCGACGCCAGCAGTCCGCATGCTGCATTTATATCTGCTCCTCTTGATCTTCTAACAGATGCCGATATCCCCGCATTGACAAGATTGTGCTTAAAATACATCATCCTGTCATCAGGGGAGGATATATTATTGTCGCCGGGTACAGGATGATAAGGCAGCAGATTGACCCGGATCCCGGAACCCTTTATCAGATCAATGAGCCCCGCCAGATGCCTGTCAGTATCGTTAATACCTTTTATCATTATGTATGCAACACTGAACCTTCTTTTTTTCTGAAGGGAATGATCCTTCATTATTCCGATCGTTTTCCACGCAGGAAAAGCCTTTTCGGCCGGAATTATTTTTACTCTCTCTTCAGGGAATGGAGAAAAAAGGCTAAGAGTTAAATTACATTCTGACCGGTTAATGAATTCAATTACCGGATCGGTAATGCCAACGGTTGATACTGTGATGTTCCGTCTTGCTATTGCTACTCCCCATTCTGAGGTCAGGATATCACAGGCTTTCAGGACATTTTCAGGATTGTCCATCGGTTCACCCATTCCCATGAAAACAACATGTGTTACATTGACTCCAGAATTTAAACTGATTACCTGGTTAACTATTTCACCGGCGCTCAGATCACCGTGGTAACCATACCTGGCAGTCATGCAAAACGAACAACCCATCCTGCAACCTGACTGGGTTGAAACACAAACTGTATTGCGTTTTTTATCAGGAATAAGAACTGTCTCAAACAGCCGGTTGTCAGGTGTCCTGTTCAGGTATTTTATTGTTCCGTCCGAAGACAATAAAGAAGACACAGGAGGATAAAGCCCTGTTTGTGAAATCTGAGAAAGAAAGTTCCTTAGTTTTCCGGACAATCCATTTGCTGCAGACAGATCACGAGCTCCCCTCTTATAGATAAGATTGGATATCTTCAGGGCATGAGCTCTTGTGAAACCGCCCGGCTGAATGATCTTAAAGATCTCTTCAACACTTAAACCGCACAAAGAAGTTTTATTCATAATACTTACCCATAGTGTAAAAATAAGCCGATTATGGATATCTTAGCATGGAATAAGTTTAATCCGATTAAAATCAGGTTATAAAATGACAGACCGGGATTCACTGTACATCTTCTACATATCAGGTACAGGTAATGCCCGGATATCGTCGCAATGGATCGCCGAGCAGGCCATTAAGAAAGGTATGCGGACTGTAGTTCAGCAGATCGACCGTCTTGAGAATATTACTATGCCGCGGGTTGGTGAAAAAACGCTAATCGGATTTGCCTTCCCAACACATGGATTTAATGCAGCACCCATAATGCTGCGTTTTCTGGCAGGATTTCCTGCAGGTTTATGCAGGGATGTTTTTCTTGTAAATACCCGTGCCGGAATGAAAATGTCAAAGATCTTCCTGCCCGGCTTAAGCGGGCTTGCCCTGATACTGCCTGCCTTTATCCTGATGCTGAAAGGTTACAGATGTGTCGGATTCAGACCGGTTGATCTTCCTTCAAACTGGATCCCGCTTCACCCCGGCCTTCGCGAGAAGATAATAAAATCGATATTTGGAAGGTGCGAACCGATAGTCAGGAACTTTGCTGACAGGATATTGTCGGGAGAGAAGATATACCGCGGATTGTACAGTCTTCCTGTTGATCTCCTAATAAGTCCGATAGCAGTTGCATATTATTTCGGGGGCAGGTTTTTCCTTTCAAAAACTTTTATAGCCAGTAATAAATGCAACAATTGCGGAATATGCATCAGGGAATGTCCGACATCATCAATTGTCATGATACGCGAAAGGCCTTACTGGAAACTCACCTGTGAAAGCTGCATGAGATGCCTTAATAATTGTCCTCAGAAAGCCATTGAGGCAACTCATGGAACGGCCACTTTATTCCTGCTGATAATCACAGCCGTAAATGCAAAATTATTACTGTTAATTACCAGCCTTCTGAACATCCGCCCCGATGTCTGGTGGTGGGAATTATTATCGGGTTTAATTGGGATTGCAGTCATGGTCTCAATAGCTGCAGGATTATATTTTATAATGCACTATGCAATGGGATTCAGACCCTTGAATTATCTTGTCCGTTTTACCTCACTTACAACCCTTCCTTTCTGGAGGCGGTACAGCTATAATAAAGATAAGGAAAAGGAAAAAAAGAATAATACCCATGTAATATCTTCTACAGGGAGCAATCCATTTAGATGATACAGGACGGAATTATTTTTAAACTGAAACGATTCTAAGAATCAAAGATTTCTGAGTTTGCTTCTAAAGAAATCCGAGGTTCTTAAGATAGGGTTCAATTCCCGGTTCATGACCCCTGAAATTGACATACATCTGCATCGGATCAATTATGCCGTTCTTTTCCAGAATATTTTTCAGGTATGATTCTGCTGTGGTCCTGTCAAAGATCCCTTTCTCTTTAAATGCCTCGAATGCATCATTATCAAGAACTGCAGCCCAGGTATAACTATAATATCCGGAATCATATTCTCCGGTTATATGAGTAAAATATGTACTCCTGTAACGGGATACAATTTCAGGCATCAGTCCAAGCTTGTTAAAATATTCCTTTTCGAAGGTCTGGACATCAATCTTAACAGGAGCTTCGAGTGTATGATAGGCCATATCTAGAAGTGATGCAGCATATATTTCAACATTACTGAATCCCTGGTTGAAGTAACTGCTGTTCCTTATCTTGTCAACGAGTGATTTGGGCATCGGTTTTCCTGTCTCATAGTGCTTTGCATATATGTTCAGCATTTCCGGTTCTGTAACCCAGTGTTCCATAAGCTGAGATGGAAGCTCGACAAAATCCCATGCAACGAAAGTCTTGTTGTAACTGTTTTTGTTGTTCAACATATCAAGAGCATGCCCGAACTCATGGAAAAGGGTTGAGACCTCATCCATCGTCAGAAGTACAGGTTTATTCCCGGCAGGCGGGGTAAAATTGAATACATTCGTTACAACAGGAGTTATCTCCTTCTGGTCAGCATCAAGGTTATGAGTCCTGTATGTCAGGCACCATGCTCCCTGTCTTTTGCTGGCTCTTGGGAAGAAATCCATATATAAGACACCGAGGTGTGAACCATCAGCTTTTCTGACTTCAAATGCCTGGGCGTCAGGATGAGGAAGAGGTATATCATTCATTGGAAAAAATGTCATCCCAAAAAGCTTGTTGGCTAAAGTAAAGACTCCTTCCCGTACATTGTCAAGCATAAAATACGGCTGCAGCTCTTCTTCATCAAGATCATATTTCTGCTTCCTGAGCTTCTCGGCATAATACCACCAGTCGCCTGGTTCAAGCTTAAATTTACCACCTTCCCTGTCTATTATTTTCTGCATTTCAATAACCTCTTTTTTAGCAACTGGAATTGCTTTTTCCCATAGGCTGTTCAGGAGGTTAAAGACATTTTCCGGTTCCTGTGCCATCCTTGGTTCAAGAACTATATCAGAATGGTTTTTATATCCAAGCAGTTTAGCCCTTTCGGCCCTTAGACTAATGATCTCTGCAAGAATCTTGTTATTGTCGTATTCATTGCCATTATTACCCCTGTTGATATAGGCATTGAAGATCTCACGGCGGAGTTCTTTATCGGGGGAATACTGAATGAACGGGAAAATACTCGGACGCTGAGTCGTAAAGGCCCATTTACCCTCCTGCCCGGCTGCTTTTGCCACTTCTGCTGCCGAAGCAACAAGAGATTCCGGAAGTCCTCTCAAATCTTCCCTTCCGACAAACAGCTTATAATTGTTTGTTTCAGCAAGAACATTCTGGTCATACTGAACAGTCAGGACAGATAGTCTCTGGTTTATTTTCTTTAAAGAATCCTGATCGTCCTTTGAGAGGTTTGCTCCCAATCTTACATACTCCTTATATAAGTTCTCCAGAATAAAAAGCTGTTCCGGTGACAGATTACTCTCAGCTCTCTTTTCATAGACATTTTTAATCCTTTTGAACAATTCAGGATTAAGTTTCTTCTCGTCCTCGTATTCTGAAATTTTAGGCGATATTTCCATCTCAATGGACTGAAGTGAATCACTCGTATTTGCTTCAGCCTGGCCATAGAAAACATCCCTGACAGTTATGAAAAGGTCGTTGCATCTGTCAAGAGCCTCTATTGTGTTTTCGAAAGTCGGTTCCTCCCCATTCTTCACGATCTTTTCAATCTCTTTTCTTCCGTCAGCCATTCCTTTCTCGAATGCCGGCAAATAATGTTTTGCCATTATTTTCTCAAAGGGAGGCACATTGAAAGGAGTGTTAAACTCGCTGAAGAAAGGATTTGTACTGTCAATTTCTTGCTTCGGCTTGCATGAGATAATTGTCATAGCGCTAATAGCAGTAATAATGAATAGTTTAAAATAATTTTTCACAGTAATATTTATTAGCAGGTTGTTTTGAAAAAAATCTATACAAAAGTAGGATTTTCTGAAATACTTTGGGCTGAAAGACAAATTTTAAATAAATTAGCATAGTGCTAAAAGGTTTAATAATTTAAATATCTATTTTATGAAAACATCGCTGCTTCCTTCCAGGTTGTCTGTCGCTATTTTATTCCTGAATTTTACTCTGAATTCTTCCGGACAGACAGTTATTTTTTCTGAAGATTTTTCAGGTTTTACAACAGGGTCGCACACTTCGCCCTCAACGAGTGATATTTCAGGCACTCTGGATTCAAGAACCCTTCAGCCCGGATGGTCGGGAAATAAGGTTTATTCGGCAGGAGGTGAGATCAAGACCGGTACTTCAACAATACCGGGATGGATAGAGACACCTTCAATAGATTTCAGTGGTCACTCCTCGCAGGTATTCCTGAAATTTGACATTTCAAGATGGCCTGATGATGCCTGCATTGTCAGGATCCTGATCAACGGGAATCAGATGGGAGATATCATTGAGCCGACAGATGAATTCAAGACCATTACTATGCCAGTAAATTCAGGCATTACTTCGGGGAAGATCAGGTTTGAATCGCAGGCTAAAAGGTATTTCCTCGACAATGTGATAATCGAGACTGCTGAAGTGACTGCAGTGCAGGATATCAGGACTGATTTTCATCTGCATATAGGAATATTCCCGAATCCGTCCGCAGATGTCATTACTGTGAGCAATATTGGAAGTTTCAGCCGGCTTGAAATCATCAGTCTTAATGGTGAAATCTGCAAGAAGGTTAATCTGTCGGGAGAAGATAAAATTGAGATCGCGACTGAAGCATTAAAGCCTGGCGAATATTTTGTAAGAGTCTCAGGCAAAGCAGGATCTGCAGTGAAGAAATTCATAAAATCAAGATAGAAAAAGAAAAATATCTCTGATTTCGGGGGATAAGCTGAATTCTTTGAATAAATTTCTTCATTTTTGCAGGGGAAATTGTAGAAGGAGAGATGAAGCTTCACGAAAGCCGGAAAACTACCCCCTGCCCCCTATAGGGGGTTCTAAAAATAGTGGTAATCTGCTATTTTCCTTAATGGGAGCATGTTTTAGGTGAAGGCAGATGGGCTTTAAAATAGTTCTCAACGCCGTGGCGAATGCGGCTAAAATAAGTATTGGAGAGATGGCAGAGTGGTCGAATGCGGCGGTCTCGAAAACCGTTTTCCACCTATCGGTGGAACGGGGGTTCGAACCCCCCTCTCTCCGCAACACCTTCATGAAGGCTGTCTCAAAAGCCTGAAAACCACCCCCTGCCCCCTAAAGGGGGTTCTCTTGAATCCCGAATATCAATAAGTCCCCCCCGGGGGATTTAGGGGTAAGTAAAGAGAAGTAGGCTTTTGAGACACCCTCATTTATATTTGGCTATTTCAAAGTCGTACAGCCATGATTCTTTACAGGATCCGATGTGAATTTTGTAGATAGATAGGATGGATATCCCTCATATAGGAACAGATGATCAGGTAACTTTTATTATCTTTGGTTAAACAGCTTAAATTGAAAATCTCAGGATTTAAACTCAGGATTTTCATTGTTACCGGTTCTTCTTATAGAAGTATTAAAGGTGAGTATAACTGGCTATGTTCGATGATCCGGCCTCATAAAACGTCAGAACGGCTTGATAATGTAATACCCTGAATTCAATAAACTAAAAACCTCTGACCCCCAGAAAAAACTCCATGAGCAAATACCGGATCTACCGAATCGATAATCCCGACCCGGCCATGGTTGGCAAACGCAGAAGACGGGCAAATATATTAGTCGGCATACTTACCGGCTCATTATTTATATTATATTTGGTTGTCCGTGAAGTTTTTAACATCAACTTTCCCTGGTTATACCCAGTAACTATCCTGATCGTCCTTGCGATCACGATGTACTTTCAGTTGAAATTCAAATCCGAGAACAGGAAGATAACTACAATCGGAGATATCGAATTTACAAGAACAGGCATAATTAAACACATTGCTGATTCCATAACGGAATTCAACTATGTATCTATTAGTTCAATAGAACTGACAAAGCATATCCCTGCCCTGAATGCATCTGAAAGCAAATCGGGATTCCTGACTTATATTCTGTCCCTTAATTTTAAGGATGCTCATTCAGAAAAACTTGTTGTTTCCGACAAACCATTTGAAAAAGGAATATATCTGAGTATAACCGAGACAGTTAAAACATTAAAGAAAATCTCAGCTGTCGAGGTGGCTTTAAACTAACCAAAAATGAAAAACATTTCTGCCTCTTATAAAAGATTTACAGGTACAACTGCTATTATCCTCCTTGTCTTATTTTCAGCCGCGTGTTCCCGTTCAGCTAATGAATCTCAGGAAGAACCTATGTCTTTCTCGATATTCTGCAGCGAAAATGATCCCAGGATAAGTTTTGCTCTTGATGAACTGAAATCTGCCTTGTCTGACATGGGATATTCAGTCAGTCTTGCTGATTTCCGAAAGGCAGACCTGATAATGTTTCCTGTTTCTGCCTCGTCACTAATGAAAAGGATGAAACACTCCCTGCAGGATTACAGTTTCAGTCTTAAGAGCGAAGGATTCAGTCTTCGAAACGATGAAAAGGAAAGGATATGGGTGGCAGGCGGTGATATCGCCGGACTTATGTATGGGATGCTCGAACTTGCAGAACAGATCAGGATCCATGGACCGGAGCGTATAAAGGACACTGACCAGAATCCTTACATGGAGCTTAGGGGAATAAAATTCAATATCCCGCTTGATGTACGTACACCTAGTTACTCAGATATGAGCGACGCAGGACAGATAAATATACCTGTAGTCTGGAACCTTGATTTCTGGAAAGAGACAATAGATAACCTGGCAAAATACCGTTATAACCTGATAACTCTCTGGAGCCTTCATCCTTTCCCTTCCATTGTAAAAGTGCCGGAGTATCCAGATATTGCACTGAATGATATTAAAAGATCCCGCACAACATTCCCTGAATATTTCGATACCCGGGCAAGCGGTTATGACGCTAGTGAAATAACAAACAATACTGAGACTCTCCTGACCTTAACAATTGAAGAAAAAATAGATTTCTGGAAAAAAGTGATGCAATACGCCAGTGACAGAAATATAAAAATATTTATAATGACCTGGAATATATACACATACGGTATCGAAGGGAAATATGGGATAAACGACGATATCAATAATGAAACCACAAAAGATTATTACAGAAAGAGCGTCAGGGAGATGTTCCTGACTTATCCTCTCCTGGCGGGGATAGGGGTAACCACCGGTGAAAATATGGGCGAAGGCGGGGAAGGTTTCAAGATCAAAGAAGACTGGATCTATGACACTTATGCCCAGGGAGTCCTTGATGCACTGCAAAAAGAACCTGAGAGAAAAATAATGTTCATCCACCGCCAGCATGAAGCAGGTACAAAATACATAACAGAAAAATTTGAACCTCTGTCAGAGAATAAGGCTATCGAATTCCTTTACAGCTTCAAATATGCTCAGGCACATGTTTACAGTTCATTGAAGCAAACGTACCATAAGAATTTCGCCAGAGAAATTGCAGGCCGGAAAACCATGTGGACACTGCGCAATGATGATAATTACTATTTCAGGTGGGGTTCACCGGATTTTGTTCGCAGGTTTATTAAGAATATCCCGTATGATATATCAAAAGGATTTTATTTTGGTTCGGATAATTATATATGGGGGACTGATTTTTTAAGCCGGGACCGACAAACACCACAGCGGACAGAACTGACAAGACAATGGTATCAGTGGATGTTATGGGGCAGGCTGGGATATAATCCTGATATATCGGACAGCACGTTTATAAAGATCATAGCTGATCGTCTCGTGACAGGTGATGCCAGCCAACTCTTCAATGCATGGCACAACGCATCGCTTGTTTATCCTGTAACTACAGGATTCCACTGGGGGGACCTTGATTTCAGATGGTACATAGAAGGATGCAAGAGCAGGCCCGAGCCGGCTCAGACTGCTTCAGGGTTCCATGATGTGAACAGGTTCATTACTCTCCGGCCACATCCTGAATCAGGGTACAGGTCTATTCCTGATTATGTCAGTTACCGTGCCAACCAGATCATAAGTAAAGATGATACTCTGCTTAATCCTCCCGAGATAGCTCAAATGCTTCATGATCATGCCGATACCGCTTTATCACTTATCGGAAGTATCGATACTACGGGGAACAGGGAATTATCCGAAACCATCAATGATATAAGTTCGATGGCATATATGGGGAAATACTATGCAAACAAAATACACGGAGCCACTTACCTGGCTTTGTTCAGGGAGACTAGAAACAGATCGGATAAAGAATTGGCTGTTAAATATTTAACAGATGCTCTTGACTACTGGAATCTGTATACTTCATCAGCAACAAAGCAGTATAGAAACCCGGTATGGACTAACAGGGTCGGTCATGTCGACTGGATAAAACTCACCGGTGAAGTAAGAAATGATATAGATAAGGCTAAGCAGGCGAGATGAATTAATTAATGAATCCTTACATCAGAATACCGGCTAAAGATGCAGATATATAAGAAGCCATAGTTCCGCATATCATTGCTTTAAATCCCAGTCTTGCCAGATCAGCTTTTCTGTGGGGTACCATTGCTCCTATTCCCCCCAGCTGTATTGCTATCGAACTGAAATTTGCAAAACCGCAAAGTGCGAAACTTGCGATCACAATAGATTTTGCACTTAAAGCACCCTGAGCAATCATTGGAGAGAGATCGGAATAAGCTACAAACTCGTTAATGACCATTTTTGTTCCCATCAGGGAACCCACGTCAAACGATTCTGATACAGGTACTCCCATTACTATTGCAAACAATGAAAAGAATGCTCCGAAAACATCTTTAAGACCAAGGTTCTGAACGTCAAGCCCAATGAAATCAAGAGATAATCCTATCCACCCCAGAAAGAGGCCGAAATATCCGAGCAGGGCATCAACAAGGGCTACAAGGGCAATAACTCCGATAAGCATTGCTATCACGTTGATTGATATCTTCATCCCGTCTGATGCCCCGTTAGAGATCGCATCCATAATGTTAGCATGTTCTTTTTTGACTTCCAGCTTTACCTTACCTTTTGTTTCAGATTCCTGTGTCTCGGGAAAAACGATCTTCGATATCACCAGTGCTCCCGGAGCTGCCATAAGACTTGCGGCAAGCAGATATGAGGCAGGCACTCCCATCGAAATATAAACTGCCATAACACCCCCGGCAATGCAAGCCATGCTGCCCGTCATTGAAGCAAGAAGTTCCGACATTGTCATGCCTGAAAGATACGGGCGGATCATTATCTGCGCCTCAACCTGTCCGACAAAAGCACTTGCGACATTGGAGAGCGCTTCACTTCCGCTGACCCTCATTGCCCAGTGGACAAACCTGGCAATAACTGATACTACTCTCTGCATCAATCCAACGTGATAAGCCATTGCTACAAGGACACAGACAAAAATTATTGTTGGTATAAGGATGAAAAGAAAAACACCTCCTGATACGATCTGGGGAGGCAGTATGCCAGGTACCTCCATAAGGTCTCCGAAAACAAAGCTGCCCCCTTCCTGAGAGAAATCAAGCAGCTTGTTAATCCCTTTGCCCAGCCAGGCAAAAATAGCCTGTCCTAACGGCACCTTCAATATGAAAATCGCAAGAGCCAGTTGCAGTAAAAGACCTGTAATAACAAGTCTGAGATTAATGGCTTTCCTGTTATTTGACCAAAGAAAAGCCAGACCGAGAATAATTATTATCCCGATTATACCAGTAAATCTTGCCATCTGAATCAGATTAAAATAAAGTGATCATAAACTTACATCTTTTTTCATTTGCAGGAACTGATCTTCCTAAAAGATTTATGCTATCTGATAAGTGCTACCTGTCCGTTCCGTGGAATTGCCCGATAGATGATCTTGGCATCGCTCCTGGGCAATCTGAGCTTGATATATGGATGGTATTCAGGAACTTTAAAAACGAGTACGCTCCTGAGGGTCTCAAAAAAAGATGCCAGTCTGTAACGAAAATCAAAAGTAAAACGGTGAAAATAATCTCCGGGATTCAGGTTTTTCTCATCCTGATATATAAAAAGCCTTAAACTGTTATCCATTTCCATTATATAATTAACCGGCTCGTAGTCAGCTGTATCAGGAATAATGTCAGGCTGATATTCTGATGTATCCTTCGGTGCCATCTTTATCATCAGAGGTTCCTTTGGTATCGATGAATAGTCTTTTTTTATCGTGAAGGGACGTGAAAGGAAGGATGAAATAACAAATTCATTTCCTTTTTTAAGTACCCTGCTCAGGTTATAATGCCTGATTTGTGCCGTATGCACCGAGACTCCACTTATCTCAAGGCGGACCGTACTATCCGGAAGACTGATCGTCAGGTAAACTGAATCAGTTTCAGCCATTGCCACCCTTGACTCAAGATATGATTTCTGCTTCAGAAGGCTCAGATAAGTTGAATCACTTGTGAAATCAACCTTGTTTTGAGCCTTCTCATCCTGGATGAATCCGAATTCTGTCTCAAGAGCATCACGTTTTCTGACAGGAGCCAGCATAGACATGATAGTATAATATACCAGGAAAAGAAGGATAATTATCTCGGCAGCAAGGATTTTGCCGTCTGGCTGCGTTTTTTTGCCTGTATCTCTCACGATAGCCTTATTATCCATTTTTCAGAAGATATATACCGAAGATCCGATTGTCATTGCATTGAATATCGCCTCCAGATCATCATCATTAAGCCTGACGCAACCGTGGGTTACGGGCATGCCAAGGAAACGTTTGTAGAGAGTGCCGTGAATAAGGTACCCGTCACCAAGAGCCATGGCATAATCGCCAAGTACTCCATATTCATAGCGTGAAGGGTGATCCTGCGATGGTATGGGAAGGCCCTCTTCGACAAAAGCCCAGTCAGGTCTGCGCCAGGTGGGATTAGTGATTTTCCCCTGGATCCAGAATTTACCTTTTGGAGTCTTGAATATCCAGCTTCTGCCTTCCTCAGTTTTTAACATCTTATAACTGCCCGAACTGCAATGCCCTTCCCTTATGAGTTTCTTGTTCCTGTAAAGGTAGAAAAGATTATCAGTGGTGTTTATTACCAGGTATGTCTGTCCTGTTGTATAGCTGTTGTATTTACTTGAAAGACGATTGATGTCCCTTGTTATCTGAGAAATTTGTTTCCTGTATTCCGGGTCATTCTTAAGCTCTCCTGAATCAGTTATCCTTGTTCTTTCTCCTGTGGGGATCTCCTGAATAGCGGGTATGAGCCAGGTAAAGAAAACAATCAGAACAATAAACATTATAATTCCGATCAGGGAAATAAGTATCTTCTGTAACAGCGTTGAGAAGACTGTTCCCTCAGGTAAAACCTCATCCTTTGTTTTGTTTGATATAATAACGCTATCAATCCTTTCAGATGATTGATCTTTTTCGTTGTCGTTATTTTGCATGTTATAATCCATCCAGGCAAACTAATTATTTAAAACCTGGTTTAAGTTATACCTTGAACCTACTATTGTGACAGGAGTACCAACTTTCGCTATTTTGAATAAACTATCCATATCTTTGTCAGTCAGTGCAATACACCCTTCAGTCCAGTCTATGCCCTTTCCGCCATGACCATGGATCTCTATCATACCTCCGATCTTTGCTGATTGCGGGATAGAGCCTCTGGCTTTCCCGGCTTCAAAATTAGCTTTATCCTCTTCATTCGGATAATTAAGCAGGAGCGCTTTATAATACTGTGTATTATCACTTCTTAATTTCCTTGTTATTCTGTATTTACCCTCAGGTGTAGCTTTGTCACCTCTAACTTTCTTGTCACCAACCCAGTTTCTTCCAAGTTCCGCTGAATACTCGGCATATTTCTTCCCGTCATGATAAACGATCAGCCTGCGTGAATATTTATCGACTATTATCGAGTAATCATTTGTAGTATCCGAACCTGCAATGGTGCTTGCGACCCATCTTCTCCATTGAGGATATTGCCGGAAATAGTCGCTGAGGTGTGTGTAGGCATATTCATATGAAGAGGCAAGAAGATGCTCCGACTCCATGATCTTTGATTCAGCCCTGAGATAATCTCCGTTCTGATAAGCCTGTTCCCCTTCTTCAAGCAGTAATCCTCCTTTTGATACCCGCTCTCTTATCTCTGAGTCAAGAGGATAGTCCTCAAATCTTTGTGAGATCTCCAGGGCGATATTATTAAGAGCATCCAATTTCTGGATTAAATTTATCCTTAGACCTGAAATACTTGTCTTAGAGGCCTGGATCGACATATATGATTTTTTCATTGAAAGGTCTGCATATTTCAACACCGAGTCATATTTCCTCTTATATATAAACCTGTGGTTTTCCCTCTTCCATACGTTCATTGCCGAATCATAATAAGCCTGGGCTTCGGTGAACAGATTCTCGGCATAGATATGTGCATTGTCTTTTCGTGCAGAAGATAGTGCGATACGTGCGTACCTGACAGTTGATTCTGGAGGAGAAGGGACCGGATAGAACAATAATAATCCTGCAAATGATATTATTATAGTCAGGATAGTAAAAAAGAGTAAATGTTTCCAGTACTTGCCCATAGATAAACACAAGCAGTTAAAAAAAACCCCGGGGATCATAACCCGGGGATTTTTTATTTTTCAACTAAGAAAATCAGAACCGTATTCTTGCTTTGGTTAAAACTTCCTTTATCTCGGTATTGATCGCTGTAGCTTTTTCCTGTGCTGCTTTAACTTTGTTAAGAGCATCCATGAAAGCACCTTTGTCGAACAATCCCTGAGCTTCTGCAACTGAACCGTCTACTGTTGCAATATCGGCTTTGATAGCTTCAATAACAGCAGCGCCCTCTTTACCTCTCGGGAGTTTTACAACGAGCTTGGCGTTTTCATCAACAACTGATTTGATACCGGCAATAATGCCTTCAGCTTCTTTCTTAACCTCTTCCTTCTTTCCTGCTACGTTTGCAGCTACCTGATTAGCCTGAGCTAAAGCACCGGCAAGCTGTTCCTTAACTGTTCCGAAATTCTTGAATAACTTACTTTTCTGAACTTCAACAGCTGCGGTGATTGCATTCATTGAATCCTGGAGAGCAGCAAATTCATCAGGAAGATAAACATTAGCTTCAGCTGCCTGAGCAGCAGCAATAGCTGCACTGGTAGCATCAATTTCAGCCTGCGGAACTTTACCGCAGCTGCTAAGCATTGCAACAATTGCAAGAGTTGCCAATCCGAATAATACTTTGTTCTTCATTTTACTTACCTTTTTAATACTTTGTTTGTGAAATAATTATCGATTTTTTTTAATAATCGTTTCGGTTAAAAAATAACGGTGCAAAGGTAATAAAATTTAAGACATGCAATAAAAAAATATCATTATTAAAACAGAAATTAACAGCGATCCCTCCCTTTAACCTGTTTTTCTGCTGTGTATTGTTTATATCCAGAATATCAAATCCTTAAGAAAATATCCAGAATATTTTGACCGGTTGAAAATTATCTCTGTAATTATAGATAGAAACAAGCTGCCTGCAGAGAATAATGTGCCTAACAAGAGCAGAAGAGCAAATAATGAAACTGTTCTGGAAACTTTAAAAAGTGTTTATCCTGCCTTTCAGGCGGGAGTCTTTGCCGTTGCGGAGAGAGGGGGATTCGAACCCCCGGTACAGTTACCCATACGGCAGTTTA
>CAYNRI010000007.1:52327-53424 GCA_964399575.1 uncultured Rikenellaceae bacterium | reverse complement strand
CAAATTAAAGCAATTAAATTGCAACCATCAAATCCTTTTACATGGGCCTCAGGATGGAAATCTCCTATATACTGCGATAACAGGAAAACACTGTCTTTCCCGGAGGTAAGGACTTACATACGCGATTCATTTGTTTCTCATGTAAATAGTTTATATCCTGAGGCTGAACTTATCGCAGGAGTAGCTACAGGTGCAATATCTCACGGTGCCCTGGTTGCAGATAAAATGGAGTTGCCATTTATTTATGTAAGATCAGGAGCCAAGGAACATGGCCTCGGGAACCAGATAGAGGGATATTATACAAGAGGTCAGAAAGTGGTTGTTATTGAGGACCTTATTTCTACTGGCGGGAGCAGCCTGAATGCTGTGAAAGCACTAAGGGATGCAGGGTGCAATGTTCTGGGTATGGCCGCTATCTTTACTTATGAATTCAAAAAGGCCGCTGATGCTTTTGCTTCAGAAAATGTTGCACTGAACACCTTGTGCAACTATTCGGTCCTTGTGGAAACAGCACTAAATACCGGATATATAACAAGTGCAGATCTTGAAACCCTTAAGTTATGGAGGCATGATCCTGCTACATGGGGAGTGTGACAGGATCCGGAACTTAAATTAGAACATTATGAGCATTTCATATTATGAAAGCCGGCAGGGTAATGTTGACTGCGGCGCAGAGGATATCTATAATTTTGTGACCGATATAAGGAATTTCGAAAGATTCATTCCTCCGGATACATTCACTGACATAAAGATCGACAGGGATACCTGCAGCTTCAGGGCAGGCATGCTTGGTGAAGTAATTATAAGGCTTAAGGAGAAGTTCTTTCCTGACAAAGTTATTCTTTCGGGTTCAGCCAGACAGGTAAATGATTTTTCCCTTATTCTGAACATAATCAGTCAGGGAAGTGAAAAAGCGGAAGTCAAAGTCAATCTCTCAGCTGATTTGAATCCCTTGCTAAAAATGGTCGCAGATGAACCTGTAAGATATTTTCTTGCGAAACTTATTGAAGAGATAGAGAGCTTTAAGGGATGGAAAGATCTATATCATGACAAATAGTCAATCTCTTTGAATGCGAATGTCATAAGCCTGCCTTCAG
>CAYNRI010000007.1:31802-52227 GCA_964399575.1 uncultured Rikenellaceae bacterium | reverse complement strand
CCCGGATTTGGAAGGTTTTCAGGGAAATCTGCCTGGTTGACATTGAGGCCTATTCCTGCTACGGAACTTTTAATCACAGAACCCGATATTGAATTCTCGATAAGAATGCCTGCTATCTTCTTGTTATTAAGGATGATGTCATTCGGCCATTTTATCCTGCAGCCCGGACTATATTTATCAATTAGATCAGCGATCGCAAGTGAAATTGTCATTGAAATAATGAACTGATCTTCCGGAGCTAAAGACTCCGGGTAAAGAATTATACTTATAAGGATGTTTTTCCCTTTTGCGCTTTCCCATGTACTGCCGGTCTGGCCTTTACCTGAAGTCTGAAAATCTGCATAAACAACAGTACCCTCCGGAGGTTCTTCATCCCTGATAAGCATTGCAGCTTTTGTATTTGTGGATGATAAGGTGTCGAAGAAGAGAATTTTTGAACCTATTATCATGGATCCTGCTTTATTATAGGTCAGTATTTATTTGATAATCACGCCCCATTTCAAAAATAGGCCGCAGTAACAAAAATACAGATAAAAGTTTGTACTTTTGCAGGTTGATATCTAACTGATAATTATTGATGAAGCAGAGATCTGGAAGTACTAAGGTTCTTTTAAAAAGTGTAATAAAGGGCATTTTGGATAAGCAAGGGCATGACATCCTCAAGATTGATCTGCGCAAGATCGAGAACAGGATAGCTGATTACTATGTTATCTGTCATGGCAATTCGGTTACACAGGTAGATGCAATATGTGATTCGGTTGAAGATATCGTCAGGATTGATGCGGGAGAGAAACCTCTTCATGTTGAGGGCCTTGAGAATTGTTATTGGGTTCTCGTTGATTATGGTGATGTTGTTGTCCATATCTTTCTTGAACAATACAGGAAATTTTACAGTCTGGAGACACTCTGGGCTGATGCAAGTTTTGAAGAGATAACTGATAAAATTAAGTAAGCGGATGCTTTATGGCAGAAAAAATTACTAAGAAAGTACCGGATAAGGATAAGAGCAATAACGGCAAGCCAAAGTTTAACACAAACTGGATTTTTGCTATTCTTGCTGTGTCGATTATCCTTATTGAGATTCTGTTCAGCGGAAGATCGTCGCAAAAGGCTACAACAAGCATGTTAAAGGATATGGTCGCCAACAGGGATATTGAAAACCTTGTTGTTGTAAATAAGGAACAGGCTGAGATATATCTGAAAAGTACTGCAGTGGAATCCGGAAGGTATGAGAATCTTCCGAAACCGGGAGGAGGAGCGGGCTTACAGGTACCCAAGCCTCATTACATATATAATATAGGTGACATAAGTAATTTCGAACCTTTTCTGATTGAGACACAAAAAAATGCAGGGTATAGTGAGGATGAACTTATATATCCTGAATATATAACCCGGAAGAATTATTTTGCTGATATCCTTGGCTGGCTGATACTTCCCATCCTTCTGATAGTTGTCTGGCTGTTTATGATGAGACGGATGGCTGGCGGAGGGGCAGGTGGCGCCGGAGGGATTTTCAGTGTAGGCAAATCACGTGCCCAGATCTTTGATAAAGACACGAATGTAAAGATTAATTTCAATGATGTAGCCGGTCTGGAAGAGGCTAAGACAGAGATTATGGAGATAGTTGATTTCCTGAAGAACCCAAAGAAGTATACGCAGCTTGGAGGAAAAATTCCCAAAGGAGCTCTCCTTATAGGTCCTCCGGGTACTGGAAAAACCCTTCTGGCAAAAGCAGTTGCCGGAGAAGCTAACGTACCTTTCTTTTCAATATCCGGATCGGATTTCGTTGAAATGTTCGTTGGGGTAGGGGCTTCAAGGGTCAGGGATCTTTTTAAACAGGCAAAGGAAAAGGCACCGTGTATAGTCTTTATCGATGAGATAGACGCTGTGGGCAGAGCCAGGGGTAAGAATGTGAATTTTGGTTCCAATGATGAACGTGAGAACACTCTTAATCAGCTTCTTACTGAGATGGATGGGTTTGGAACGAATATGGGGGTTATTATCCTTGCCGCCACAAACAGGGCTGATATACTCGACAGGGCATTGTTACGTGCCGGAAGGTTTGACAGACAGATTCATGTAGAACTGCCCGATCTGACTGAAAGGGAAGCAATATTTAAGGTCCATCTGCGTCCGATAAAGATCATGAAGGATTTTGACGTTGTCTTTCTGGCAAAGCAAACTCCTGGATTTTCAGGCGCCGATATAGCAAATGTTTGCAATGAAGCTGCACTGATAGCCGCAAGAAAAAACAAAACGGTTGTTGAAAAGCAGGATTTCCTTGATGCTATTGACCGTATCGTGGGTGGGCTTGAAAGAAAGAATAAGATTATCTCTTTTGAAGAGAAAAGGACGATAGCCTATCATGAAGCGGGACACGCCACAGTAAGCTGGCTCCTGGAGCATGCAAGTCCGCTTGTCAAAGTTACTATAATCCCCCGCGGAAGAGCCCTTGGCGCTGCATGGTATCTGCCGGAAGAAAGACAGATAACAACACGGGAACAACTTCTCGACGAAATGGCTTATGCCCTTGGCGGAAGAGCTTCTGAAGAACTTATCTTCGGCAAGGTCTCAACCGGAGCACTAAGCGACCTTGAGAAGATTACAAAACAGGCTTATGCAATGGTATCATTCTTCGGGATGAGTGATAAGATAGGTAATATCAGTTTCTATGATTCATCTGGTCAGTCTGATTACGGGTTCACAAAACCCTATAGTGAGAGAACAGCTGAACTTATAGATCAGGAGGTGAAGCAGATTGTTGAGGAATCATACGCAAGAGCAAAGGCAGTCCTGAAGCAAAACCTGAAAGGACTGACTGAACTGGCAGAACTGCTCCTTGAAAAGGAGGTCATTTTCAGCGAAGATCTAGAAAGGATCTTCGGTAAGAGAAAAGCTGACCTTCTTAAAGAAATAAAAGAAGCAGCGGAAAAGAAGGCTCAGCCTGCTGAACCGGCAAAGGCTGAAGCCGCAAATGATCCGGCAGGACAGGAACCGGCTAATGATGAGCCTCCGCAAAAAAAGCGAAGAAAAAATACTACCAAACAGGAAAACCTATTTCCGGATACCACTGTTGATCCTGAAGAACAATCAAAGCAGTCCACAGAATAAATTGCCGGGAAATTGAATAATCTTTTCAGAAGAACATTTACTGGTATATGGATAGTGATTTTCACGCTTGGAGGTTTCTGGCTCCACCCGCTTTCTTTTTACCTTACCGGACTGTTGATCCTTGCAGGAACGATGTATGAGTACTATTCAATTATTAAAACATCAGGGATAAGGCCGCAGATTGTTACAGGTATGCTGACTGCCATTACTGCATACACGATGGCAACACTTATTGCAGCCGGGCTTCTCGGCATGGCATACCTTATAGTGCTTTGTCCTGTTATGCTTCTTATCCCGGTGATCGAGCTTTACAGAAAGCAGGACAGACCTTTTGATTCAATTGCTCATACATGCTTCCCGCTTATTTATTTGGGAGTGCCTTTTGTCTTATTGCCGTTTTCCGCTTATGGACATGAAGGAATAGATACCCTGCTCGGTAATTCACGGGTATCATTTTCCCCGGGAATAGTTATCGGTTTCTTTCTTATGCTGTGGGCAAACGATACGGGAGCATACCTAACGGGTGTGTCGTTCGGGCGCAAAAGGCTGATGGAGAGGATATCTCCTAAAAAATCGT
Organism: uncultured Rikenellaceae bacterium; assembly: GCA_964399575.1. GTDB lineage: Bacteria > Bacteroidota > Bacteroidia > Bacteroidales > VadinHA17 > LD21. The sequence goes on along the minus strand of CAYNRI010000007.1, from coordinate 48,539 downwards.
GGGAAGGATTCATAGGAGGGATGATCTTAAGCGTCATTGCCGGATGGTTCCTTGCCGGCTGGCTTGGCATCTTGCCACGGCCCCTGTGGCTGGTGATGGCAGTTATCGTATCAATATCAGGGACATACGGTGACCTTATAGAATCAATGCTGAAGAGAAGCCTGGGTATTAAGGACTCGGGCACAATCATGCCGGGACACGGAGGATTTCTTGACCGCTTTGACAGTGCGATAGTTGCCTTCCCATTTGTTTTTCTTTTTATTTTACTGTTTGGATGATTGAATCGTCTTAATTAGTTTTGTGCAAAATTTTTCCTGATGAGCATTCACAGAGAAGGATATAAGATACTGATCTTTGGATTTATTATACTGCTGTTATTCAATATTCTTACGGTAGTATTGCTGCCCGACAAGACAATTCTGAAATGGATACTGGGCTTAGGCTCATCATCTCTTTATATATTTCTTCTGTTCTTTTTTCGCTGGCCGGAAAGGGAGCTTGAACCTGATCCAGGCCTGGTATATTCCCCAGCTGATGGCAAAGTGGTGGTGATCGAGGATACTATAGAAAAAGAATACTTTAAAGATCAGCGTCTGCAGATATCAATCTTTATGTCTCCTTTCAACGTTCATAGTAACAGGTATCCTGTTTCGGGCCGGGTAAAACATGTCGATTATCACCCTGGCCGCTATATGGTAGCATGGCATCCGAAATCATCAGAACTTAATGAGAGGAGCACTATCGTTATAGAAACAGGAATGGGAAAAGAGATACTTGTAAGACAGATAGCAGGAGCAGTGGCAAGAAGGATAGTAACTTATGCGAAGAAGGACCAGATCGTAAAACAGGGTGATGAGCTTGGATTTATTAAATTCGGCTCAAGGGTTGATATATTTTTACCCCTTGGAACAGAAATTGAAATACCGATACTACAGCAGGTAAGGGCAAACAAAAGCATCATTGCCAAAATCTGAAAAGATAATTTATATGGAAAAGAAAGATGACAGAATTATAGACGTTACCAAAGATGTAAAATGGGTTGGCATCCTGGATTATGATATTAAGACTTTTGATATTGTAATGACAACTGAATACGGGACAACCTATAACTCTTACTTCATAAATGCAGGAAAGAAAGCACTTATTGAAGTAGCAAAGGAAAAATTCAGTGAACGTTATTTTAATAAGCTCAGGCAGGTAACTGACCCGGCTGAGATTGATTTTATAATCCTTGATCATACGGAACCCGATCATTCAGGATGCCTCAGGCAGTTGCTTTCGCTTGCCCCTTCAGCAACCGTAGTGGGCAGCGGCAATGCAATTAGATACCTTGAGGACCAGCTTAATATTCCTTTCAAATCTTTAGCTGTAAAGGATGGTGACACACTCGATCTGGGGAATAAGACACTGAAATTCATTTCAGCCCCTAACCTGCACTGGCCTGACTCAATCTATACCTGGCTGGAAGAGGACAGTATACTCTTTACTTGTGATTCTTTCGGGGCACATTACTGCAAATATGAAATGGCTGACGATATAAACAATGATTATCTAAGTGCATTTAAATATTATTTTGATGTAATACTCCAGCCTTTCAGCAGGTTTATGATAAAAGCTATTGAAAGGATTAAACAACTTGATATAAAATATATCTGTCCCGGTCATGGTCCGATACTTTCAACGAACCACAGGTATTTTGTTGAACTGACGGAAAAATATGCTTTTGATTATATAAAAGCCACTACTGAAACGGCGAGGAGGAGCATTCTGATTGCTTATGTTTCTGCTTACGGATATACAAAGCAGGCAGCTGAAATAATCAGGTCAGGGATACTCGAAGCTGATGACTTCAGGGTTGAAATGGCAGATATTGAGAATATTGATCCTGGTGAACTCGGATCATTTCTAACAACTACAGATGCCTTTCTGATTGGATCTCCGACAATTAACCAGAACACTTTACTACCTGTTTACAGGATGTTTGCCCTAATAAACCCGATACGCGACAGGGCTAAGCTTGCGGGAGCATTCGGATCTTACGGATGGAGCGGTGAGGCTGTCAGAATAATAAGCGAGACGCTCAGGAGCCTTAAACTCAAGGTATTTGAGGAAACTGCCGAATTTAAGTTCCAGCCCTCAGGCTCTAAGGAGGAAAATCTCAAGGAATTCGGAAGAAAATTTGCACGACGATTTGCGGAGGAATGCAAGAATAAATAGAAGGCGTCTCAAAAGCCTGCCTCTCTTTACCTACCCCTAATCCCGCTGATGCGGGACTTGTTGATTTTCAGTATTTTAGAGAACCCCCTTTAGGGGGCAGGGGGTAATTTTATTGGCTTTTAAGACACCTTCCACTAAACCTAAATTAAACCACCACTTATGAAATCCTGATCTGTCTGGAGATCTTGTTCTTTTCTTCTTCCATCTTGGGAAGTTCAACTGTAAGAATCCCATCCTTGTATGAAGCTCCGATTTTTTCCCTGTTCACGTTTTCAGGAATATAGAAGCTCCTGCAGAAAGAAGAATAGCTGAATTCTTTTCTCTTGTAGCCGTCTCTTTCTTCTTCACCTTCTTTCTTCGATTCAGATGCGATTACAAGGACATCTTCATTAATGTCGATCTTGAGATCTTTCTTATCCATGCCCGGAACAGCAAGCTCAAGTGTGTAATTCTTTTCGTTCTCCTTAATGTTAACAGCCGGCATTGAACCGCTCCTGCTGCCCATAACAGGGAAGAAATCATCATCAAAAAGGTCCGACAAAAAGGGATTGATAGTTCTGCGTGCAATCGTTGGTAACATAGTTTTGTCCTCCATTATTTTAAGTTTTACATTATTTTTATTCATACATACCTGGTATTTCAACTTCCATTCCAAATCTAAAAACATGACAATGTGACATAATAAAAGTCATAAATATGGCCATAATGACAGGTTATATAAATAGAAAAAAAAAGTTAAGTTTGTATAAGGAATACAATTAATGAAAACGACACTTAGGAATATCTTAATAGTTGCTGGGGTTCTTCTGCTTATTGCATGTGCATGGTATTTCAGGAATATAGTTGTCTATATCCTTGTCGCCGGAGTACTTTCAATAGTAGGGCGCCCTCTTGTCGATCTGCTTTCCGGCATACGGATCGGAAAATTCTCAATCCCGGTGCAGTTAAGTGCCTTGATTACTCTGCTTTTCCTGTGGGGAGTCATAGTTCTTTTCTTTGTTATTTTCGTACCTCTTCTTACAAAACAGATCTCGTACCTGTCAACAATCGACAGTTCAAAGGTCGTTCAGCTGATAGAGGACCCCCTGAACAGGATTGAAAGTATATTTCGTTCCCTGAATAAGGATCTGCCACAGGATATGTCGTTAAAGCAATATTTTGCGGGTAAAGTGGCAGAAGTTCTGAATATCAATGTGATACAGAACTTTCTGGGTTCAATATTCGGAGTGCTTGGTAACGTGGCTGTTGCAATCTTCTCAATCTCTTTTATCACTTTCTTCTTCCTTAAAGACCAGCATCTTTTCTTCGAATCAATATTGATGTGGGTTCCCGATAAATACACTGATAATTTTACAAGGGCTCTTTATTCCATTAAGAATCTTCTTACAAGGTACTTCATCGGGATACTTATTGAAAGTACATGTGTCATGATCCTGATATCAATCGGGATGATAATTATCGGGATAGATTTCCAGCAGGCTCTGGTAATTGGTCTTATAGTTGGTATACTTAATATAATTCCTTATGTGGGTCCCTGGCTTGGATTTTTTATTGCTGTCACTATGGGTGTGGCATCGCATATTAATATGGACTTCAAGACAGTTGTTATTCCCATGATATACTATATGTCAATTGTCGTGGCAGTGACCCAGCTTCTCGACAACTGGATTCTGCAACCCACAATCTTCTCAAACAGTGTCAGAGCACATCCCCTTGAGGTCTTTGTAGTTGTCCTGGCAGCGGGTTTTGCTGCAGGGATACCCGGTATGGTACTTGGGATCCCCGCCTATACTGTAATACGTGTTTTTGCAAGGGAGTTCTTCTATAATTTCAAGGCGGTCCAGAAAATAACATCTGGATTGACGCCTGCTGACATAGGCGCTACTATAACAGTCTCAAATGAAGAAGAAGATATAAAACCTCCTGAGAAGGAGACCGGTGATTCTGTTGCAATAGGGAAAAAATAGAATGTATATTTACTTATTTAGCTTTATATAAAGAACAATACATCAGTTGTATATGGGCAAGATCTTCCGGAAAACCAGGAGCATATACAGGTTCTATTATGATGGATTCAGGGATATGTCGTGGTGGGGAAGGAGAGCATGGATCATTATAATTATTAAGGTAATTATAATTTTCGCTGTTCTAAGGATATTCTTCTTCCCTGATTTTCTGAAGAAGAACTTCGATGATGATACACAGAGAAGTGAGTATGTCCTTGATCAGATAACCTCTTTAAACAAAATGTATGATTGAAAATGTTGATCCGTCATTAGTTGACTGGTCGAGGGCCCAGTTTGCCCTCACTGCTATCTATCACTGGTTCTTTGTACCTCTGACACTGGGACTGTCGTTCATAATTGCTATAATGGAGACTCTTTATGTGAAGACAGGGAAGGAGGAATGGAAGAGGACAACGAAATTCTGGATGACTCTTTTCGGAATAAATTTTGCCATCGGGGTTGCAACAGGTATAATCCTGGAATTTGAGTTCGGTACAAACTGGTCAAACTACTCCTGGTTTGTTGGCGATATATTTGGTGCCCCTCTGGCTATAGAAGGGATACTTGCATTTTTCCTTGAATCAACTTTTGTGGCAGTTATGTTCTTCGGCTGGAATAAGGTAAGTAAAAGATTTCATCTTATCTCGACATGGCTTGTTGCAGTCGGAGCCAATCTTTCAGCATTGTGGATACTTGTGGCAAATGCATGGATGCAGAATCCTGTTGGTATGGTTTTCAATCCTGAGACTGCAAGGAATGAAATGGTCAGCTTCTGGGCAGTACTCTTTAATCAGGTTGCAGTTGATAAATTCCTGCATACTATAACTTCCGGTTTCCTGCTTGGTTCGGTATTCGTTCTTGGGGTAAGCTCGTGGTATCTGTTAAAGAAAAGAGAAGAGTGGATGGCCAAAAGAAGTATCCTTATAGCCGGGATTTTCGGTTTTTTGTCATCACTTGCAGTTGCAATAACAGGTGATTCATCAGCAAGAACACTGGCAGAGGTTCAGCCTGTTAAATTTGCTGCTTTCGAAGCTCTCTATGAAGGGAAGAGTAATGCCGGACTTGTGGCTTTCGGCCTGCTGAAAGACTCTGAAGAGAAGATTGGTGATAAAAATGTCAGGGACTTTGTTATGAAGATTGAGATACCCGGATTCCTTTCAATAATGACAGGAGGAGATAAGAGCAGTTTTGTGCCGGGCATTAAGGATCTTATCCTTGGCAATTCTGAAGATACGCAGATTATAAGCGTGGAAAAGAAAATGGAAAGAGGCAGATATGCCAGGGCCCTGTTGAATGAGTACAAAGAGGCTAAGAAAAATAAAGATATTGCCAGGGCTGATGAGATAAAGAAAATTTTTGTTGAAAAGGATTTCATAAATGACTATTTCAGGTTTTTCGGCTATGCATTCCTGAAATCACCGGAAGATGCTATACCGAATGTGTCAATAGCCTTCTATTCGTTCCACCTGATGGTTGTCCTGGGCTTCTTTTTCATCGCTGTATGCGCACTTTCAGTATTTCTTGTGCTGAGAGATAAGCTCCATAAGAACCGGTGGTTCCTTTGGATTGCATTGTTCTCAATACCTCTTGTATATATATCAAGCGAATCGGGATGGGTGCTTGCTGAAATGGGAAGGCAGCCATGGATCATCCAGGATCTTATGCCTGTGTCAGCAGCTGTTTCACAGATAGGAGCAGGTTCTGTAATAACTACTTTCATTCTTTTCGCTGTCCTGTTCACAGCCCTTCTTGCAGCAGAGATCTCGATAATGCTGAAACAGATCAAATCAGGACCAAAACATAAGGAGGAAACAATATGACAATAATGATATCATATCTTTTTCTGCAGCATTACTGGTGGGTCATTATTTCGCTTCTTGCCGGCCTCCTGGTATTCCTGATGTTTGTACAGGGAGGGCAGTCGTTCATTTTCTCTCTCTCAGGCAATGAATCTCAGAAAACAATGATAATAAATGCCCTGGGAAGGAAGTGGGAATTTACATTTACAACACTGGTAACTTTCGGAGGAGCATTCTTTGCTTCTTTCCCGCTGTTTTACGCTTCCAGCTTTGGCGGAGCATACTGGGTTTGGATGACAATACTTTTCAGCTTCATCATACAGGCAATAGCCTATGAGTACAGGTCCAAACCTTCAAATGTGTTTGGAACGAAAACATTCGATGTTTTCCTTTTTATTAATGGTGCATTAGGACCCTTCCTTATCGGAACAGCCGTAGGGACATTCTTTTCCGGCTCTGAGTTCAGCCTGAATGAAATGAACCAGGTCTCATGGGCCAACAGATGGCATGGCCTTGAGGCTTTGATTGACGCAAGGAACCTCTCCCTGGGACTTGCAGTTCTTTTCCTGACAAAGATGAATGGATTATTATACCTTATAAATACAATTGAAGATGAGGATCTTAATGCTGCATCATTCAATAAGCTGATAACCAATTCGGTGTTCTTCCTGGCTTTCTTTATATTCTTCCTGATAACACTTCTAATAGCTGAAGGATATCAGGTGGATAATATAAGCGGGACCATCGTAACTGAGAAATTCAAATATCTTAATAACCTCCTTGACATGCCGGTTGTCCTCATAATCTTCCTCTCAGGCGTACTTGCAGTTCTTTATGGTGCAGGAATATCAGTTTTCAGGCACTCTAGGAAAGGTATCTGGTTCACGGGTTCGGGAACAATAATGACAGTGCTGGCCCTTTTCCTGATAGCCGGATTCAATAATACAGCATTCTATCCTTCATCATTTGATCCCGGGAGTTCTCTGACAATAGGGAATGCCTCATCAAGTTTCTTCACACTGAAGACAATGATGTATGTTTCTTTTATAATTCCTTTTGTGTTTGCATATATCTGGTTTGCGTGGAAAGAGATAAACAGGAAAAGGATCACCCGGTTGGAAATGAAGGATGGGGAGCATATTTATTGATTGGAATTTATAAGGTAATATATTGATCAGGAAAAGAGAAAAGCAATGTATATATCAGAGATTCTTCAATACCTTTTATGGCCTGCTTTGATATTGATAAGCTGGTTTGCAGTGAAAATAGCACTGAACTGGTACGAAAAGAGATATCAGGATAATAAATGAAGAGCCTGTCTTCTAAAGGCCTTGGGCTACCTGAAAAATAATGAGATCTTTAGAATAGCAGGGAGATAAGAGATACAATTATGTAGAGAGGAATTATAAGGGTTACGGATCCTATCCCCAGAACGATCAGTGCGATTACGACAAGTGTAATCAACAGATATCTGCCCTGATTATTCCTGAATTTCAGGTTTGCTACTTTCAGTGACATCAGTGGGAGCCTGCTTACCATTAACAGTGAAAGCACTATCGTCAGGATCAGCAATAAGGATGTTGAGTTAAGAATTTCCCTGAAAAAAATCCTGCCGGAATAGTTGGCGGCAATTACAAGTGATATCACTGCCAGTGCATTTGCAGGTGTTGGAAGTCCCTTGAATGATTTTGCCTGTGATGCATCTGTATTGAAAACGGCAAGACGCACAACTGCACATATACACATAATTACCGGGGCAAAAAGGATCAGTAATTCAACAGTGCTGTTGACGTTAATTATCATGGGGTGGGTGAGAGAAAGTGAACTCCCGAGCAGTTGGTACATTATTAATGCCGGAGCAACACCGAAACTAATTGCGTCAGCCAGGGAATCAAGCTCTTTCCCTAAATCGGAGTAAGATTTCAGCATTCGTGCAGCGAATCCGTCAAGCCAGTCGAAGACCATTGCTGCAATCAGAAGCCATGAAGCAGTTACAAGTTCCCCGTTTGCAGCTAAAACTATTGATATAAAACCTGCTGCAAGGTTAAGGCTGGTTATGAGATTGGGAATATGTTTCATTTTGAATGAAAATGTCAGAAGGAGAGCAAAATTAAGATAAATTTCAGTAATAATGCCATTTTGGTTAAATTTGGCCTCACATAGAAAAGGCCGATGACTGATTTGACGAATATAAAGATAGCTGTCGATTTTGATGGTACAATAGTCGAGCACATGTATCCGGAGATCGGAAAAGAAAACCTGTTTGCATTTCAGACACTAAAAGAGCTTGAGAAAAAGGGTGCCAAGCTGATATTATGGACTTTCCGGACAGGAAAAGAGCTCGGGGAGGCTGTTGAATACTGCAGGAAGAACGGGATTGAATTCTATGCCGTGAACAAGAACTATCCAGAGGAGATCGTTGATGAATCTGTAAGCCGGAAAATTGATGCTGATATATACATTGACGACAAGAACATAGGAGGTTTCCCGGGATGGAGCAAAGTATGGCAGATACTGTTCCCTTACGAGTTGTTTCAGATAGAGACTGAAAAACGTATTGCGGCTGCAAGGAAAAATAAACTGAAACGGTTTTTTTTCGGAAAGAAAAAGACGGATTGAAACACAATTTTATGAAATACATATTGTCCCTATTAACATTACTGCTGATAACCTGGACAATATCCTGTTCGGGGCGGCCCGGTCAGCAGGCGGAACAGGTCATATTTGCTGATTATGAAGAACCCGAAGAGGAGAGAGTGAAGCTGATAAGCATCAGTGCCCCTGCTGATAATTCTGAAGTTACATTGGGGAGTCCTGTTCAGGTTGTGATAACTCCTGAAAGAACTGACCAGTTGCCTGATTCGGTCGTGGTATTCTTCAATGGATCAAGGACAGGATCAATCACATCATCTCCATGGGAATTTTCAGTTGCTCCCGGGGAAAATACAACAACCGGCAGGAAATCTGTCAGGGTAGTTGCCTATAAAAAGGGTAAAGCACGGACAACTCTGACACGTTTTGTGACGGTAATGTCAGATGTTGTTCCAAAGAGAAATGGGTACAGGATAATTAACACCTATCCTCACGACAGGGAAGCTTTTACCCAGGGCCTCTTTTACAATGATGGTCTTTTGTATGAGGGTACAGGTGAAACTGGTTCCAGTCTTCGTGAAGTTGAACTGGCATCAGGCAGGATACTCAGGCAGCTTAACCTTGATCCTTCACTTTTTGGAGAGGGTATCACCCTGTACAAGGATAGGATCTATCAGGTCACCTGGACATCCAACGTCGGTTTTGTATATGAGCGATCAACATTCAGGCAGATAAACAGGATCTATTATCAGACCCAGGGCTGGGGACTGACAACCCTGGATGACAATATCATAATGAGTGATGGCACCAATGCTATATATTATATTGAGCCTGAGTCATTTACTGTTGTGTCGAGGCGGGAGGTTTATGATAATGAGAAGAAAGTTGATCAGCTTAACGAACTGGAGTATATCAATGGAGAGCTATGGGCCAATATCTGGAACACCGACCTTATTGCCCGTATAGATCCCGTTTCGGGAATAGTTATAGCCTACATAGACCTTAAAGGCATTCTTAATGATCCCGGTGTCGATACAACGGAAGATGTGCTGAACGGTATAGCTTACGATAAAGACAATAACAGGATTTTTGTTACCGGCAAGAACTGGCCGCGGCTTTTCGAAATAAGGATCACGGAATGATCTTTGCCCCATAGACTACATTCACAGCTGCAGGGATAATGCTGAATTCGACGGGGGTATGTCCGAGTGATTCACCATCGGCTTCAGCAAAAAGGACCGATTCAGACGTCACCTTAAGGTTATTGCTACGATAACCGTCAACTTTAGGATGGCTGAGAATAGTTCCGTCATAAAGGATCTTAAGGTTCTTTATAATTTCTAACCTGCCCATTTCCCGGATCACAGTAATATCAAGAAGCCCATCGTCAGGAAGAGCCTCAGGTGTCTGCCTCATGCCTCCACCGCAATATCTGCCGTTACCGACATTTATTGAGAATATTCTGGCTGAATATTGCTTTCCGTCAATCTCCATCACAACATTTGTTTTTTTGTAGGATATCAGGCTTGTCAGCAGGTTGAAAAAGTAAATTGTCTGGTTACTCCTTCCCTTGTCTTTCTGCCTGTTTGTCTTTTTTACAACGAGAGCCTCAAATCCAAGGCCTGCAATATTTATGAAATATCTCTTGTGCTGTTCGTTCCCGTTGTAATAGCTCAGAACACCTATGTCGTGAAGCAGGAGTCTGTTCTGTTTTATAACGTCGGCAGCAGCTTCATATACAAGGGGGATACCAAACATTCTTCCCCAGTCGTTACCTGTTCCGACAGGTATCATGCCAACTGAAACATCTTTGCCGGGACAGGCCTGCTGGCTGAAAATGCCGTTTATAACTTCATTCAGTGTTCCGTCACCACCAACAGTGATAATCTTTCTGAAACCATTAATAACTGCATCTCTCGCAAAGTCAATTGCTTCAAGTTTCTTTTCGGTGAATCTTGAAACTATCGGGATCTCCTTTTTCTCAAACAGGCCGGCTATCCTGTTCCAGTCCTTCTTTCCCTTGCCGTTGCCGGCATTTGGATTGACAATTGTAAACCATTCAGGGCGGATATTTTCAGAATACATCTTAAAAAAGTTTTATCAGAGTATAAAGATGAGAATAAAACATGAATCAAAAACCAATAATCCGTAAGTGATTATTTTAAAAAAAACTTATTAACCAATAAATTTATATCGCTGTAAAATAAATATAATCAACATTATACAGAGATAATCAGCAAAAAGCGATGTTAATAAAGTGTTGAAAACCACGATTGAAATGTTTACAATTACATCTTTGGGTCACCGGGGCCATGGAGCTATTAATAGTAAATTTGAAGCTCAAATGCATTTAAAAAAAGAGAAGGAAACAAATGGGAAGGATAATAGCTATTGCGAATCAAAAAGGGGGAGTTGGAAAAACAACAACGGCGATCAACCTGGCTGCCAGTCTTGCTGCGCTCGAAAAAAAGGTTCTTATTGTGGATGCTGATCCCCAGGCAAATGCAACTTCTGGTGTAGGAGTAGATACCCGCCAGATCAAATGTACTATATATGATTGCCTTATTGACGATAAGGATCCGGCAGAAGCTATCCTTAAGTGCGAAGTTGAAAACCTTTCCCTCATGCCATCAAATATTGATCTTGTCGGTGCAGAAATTGAGATGCTTGACAGGCCTGAAAGGGAAAAGATAATGAAGAAGATGATTTATAAGTTGAAAGATGATTATGATTATATTCTTGTAGATTGTTCTCCGTCTCTCGGTCTTCTGACTGTTAATGCCCTTACAGCATCAAATTCGGTGATAATTCCGGTACAGTGCGAATACTTTGCGCTCGAAGGACTTGGCAAGCTTCTCAATACAATAAAGATAATCCAGAACAATCTCAATTCCGATCTCGAGATAGAAGGATTCCTCCTTACAATGTATGATTCAAGGCTCAGGCTTTCAAACCAGGTAGCTGACGAGGTAAACAAGCACTTCCAGCAAATGGTTTTCAAGACTATTATCCAGAGGAATGTCAAACTATCGGAGGCTCCGAGTTTCGGACAACCGGCAATCCTCTATGATGCTGATTCACGAGGTACTGTCAACTACCTTAATCTTGCCAGGGAGTTGATTGAGAAAGTCGAAGCAAAAGTAAATGAAGTTTAATCTTATTGATATGGCAAAGAAAAATGCTTTGGGAAGAGGTCTTGGAGCTTTGATTGAAGGTGTGGAAAAGGAAATACTGGAAAAAAAGGTGGAAGCAAATAAAGATATTCTGATTGATTCAATTGATGGTAACCCTTTTCAGCCAAGGACCACATTTGATATGCAGTCACTGGAAGAACTTGCATCTTCTATAAGAAAACTGGGTGTTATACAGCCTCTTACAGTCAGGGAAGCCGGAAACGGAAGATATCAGCTCATAGCCGGAGAAAGACGGTTAAGAGCTGCGAAACTTGCAGGTCTGACACATGTGCCGGCCTATATAAGAACAGCTGACGATCAGGCTATGCTTGAGCTGGCTCTTGTTGAGAATATACAGAGAGAAGACCTGGATGCGATCGAAGTTGCAATCAGCTTTCAGCGTCTCACTGAAGAATGCAAACTTACTCAGGAAGAGCTTAGTGCAAGAGTGGGAAAACAGAGATCAACAGTTGCAAATTACCTGAGGCTCCTCAAATTACCTGCAGAAATCCAGCTTGGTATAAGGAACAAGCAGCTTATGATGGGTCACGCCCGCTCACTTATAAATATTGATGATCCTAAAAAGCAGATCAGTGTCTATTACAGGATAATTGAAGGCGATCTGTCTGTAAGGCAGGTCGAGGAACTTGTCAGGGAACTTCAATCTGATCAAAAGAAAGATCCCCGGAAAATTGAAAGGAAGAAGAAACTTAATGATGACTTTATACAGCTTACAGATCACCTTAACAGGATTTTCTCTTCTAAAGTGAGCTTCAGGATAAATGAACAGGGTAAAGGGAAAATAGTGATCCCATTCGAAAACCCCGAAGAGATGGAACGCATTTTGGGTGTGTTTGATCGTCTCAACTCCTGAAAAATATTATCTTTATCGCGCCGTTATAAAAATGCCGGGATTCTGCTGCGGCACGTAATTATTTTGAAGGCGTACATTAAAATATCATTACTTCTTTTAATCTTCCTGAGTGTTTCAATGAAAAACATAAATGCCCAGGATACACTGTACATTGATAATAAGCCAAAGCCCGTCACTAAAGCTGATCCTCTCAGAGCAACTATGCTTGCAATAGCATTTCCGGGGCTGGGACAGATCTACAACAAAAAATACTGGAAAGTGCCTGTCGTTTATGCAGGATTTGGAGGGATAATCTATGCAATCAAGATTAATTCTTCCGGTTATAACACTTTCATTAAAGCCTATCAGGATTTTACAGATCAAATACCTGAAACGGATTCATACCTTGAACTGATTAAAAATGCTGACCCTTCTACTTACGACCCTGTTCTCTACCCCGATTCGTACGACCCTTCAAATGCTGAATGGTATAAGGAAAGAATGTTAAGACAGGTCGATTATTTCAGAAAATACCGTGATCTTTCGTATATTGGCATCGCAGCATGGCTGCTTGTTACAGTACTTGATGCAAACGTCGATGCAAGCCTGTCAGGTTTTGATGTAAGCGATAAGCTCGGAATGACATTTGAACCTGTCCGGATGCCGCTCTACGGACAATCGTTGATGGGTTTCACAGTAAACCTGAAGTTGGATTTCTGATTAATTATTATGATTATGACACGAGTAATAACCCTGATAATATTTTTTTCCCTTGCAACAAACATAGCAGGTGCTTTTACTGAATCGGACACAATTATTATTAAATATGATATTGATTCCGAAAAAATAAGCACTGATCTGGACAGCCTTGTCAACGACTGGTATGTGAAAAGGGCCCTGGAGAATAATCCCTGGGTTCTTAATGATGATACAACAGGTATTCAGTACGCAGACTCCATTTATATCAAAAGGATAGCCAGGATAAACTCAGTTGTGAAACTCAGTTACAATAATATAATCAGGAACCATATCCATGTTTATACAATTAAGAAACGTCCTCAGTTCAAGGTAATGCTTGGCCTCAAAGATTATTATTTTCCTATGATAGAAGACGTTTTTGATTATTACGGACTTCCGGCTGAGCTTAAGTATATGGCGGTTATTGAATCTGCTCTCAATCCAAATGCGGTCAACAGACGTTCAGGTGCTACCGGTATGTGGCAATTCATGTACAGCACAGGCAGATCATACGGACTTACAATAAATTCGATAGTAGATGAACGAAGAGATCCGGTGAAGGCAACTCACGCTGCAGCAAGATATTTAGGCGACCTGTACGGTATTTATAAGGACTGGATGCTTGTTATTGCAGCATATAACTGCGGCCCCGGAAATGTGAATAAAGCTATCAGAAGATCAGGGAACAGGAAAGACTACTGGGAGATTTATTACAGGCTTCCAAGAGAGACAAGAGGTTACATCCCTCAGTTCATTGCTGCTGCTTATGCAATTAATTATTATGCTGATCATAATATCCAGCCCATACCGGTTAATTTCCCTCTTGCTACTGATACTATAATGCTGGACAATGACATACATCTCAATCAGATATCTGAAGTGCTTGGTATTTCACATGGAGAACTGCGGGCTCTTAATCCCCAGTACAGAACAGGTCTTGTGCCGGGATCAACAAAACCGTCTTCCCTTACTCTGCCGCTTAACCACCTGGGTGATTTCATCGACCTGAATGATACAATAAGAAGCTATAAACCGGAAGTATATCTTGACAGAGCTACACTTATAGCCGATCCTTCAAGATCGACATTCGTTCCTCCCGATGTTAAGGGAAAAACGAAGCTTCTGTACACTGTAAAGGAAGGAGATAATCTTGGTTATATATCTGAATGGTACCGGGTGGGATTATCCGACATCAGATACTGGAATAATATTTACAGGAATACTATCAGGATAGGCCAGCAGATAGTTGTCTATGTTGATCCTGCAAATGCAGAGAACTATTCGAAGATAAACTCAATGTCATTTGCCGAAAAACAGAGATCTATCGGGAAGTCGGTTGCTCCGGTCTTGCAGCTAGCTCAGATTACACCTGCTGGTCCCGATTCAGACTATATCACTCATATTGTCCGGAATGGAGACACGATATGGGATATAGTTAAAATGTATGGTAACGTTACAACGACTGAGGTTCTGACATTGAATAATATTACTGATCCTCAGAAAATTAAGGTCGGGCAGGTGCTGAAGATCAAAAAACGAGTTGATTCATGACTCAAATATCCGTCCCGGCAGGTCGTTTTTACTTTTGCTTTTAATACTGATCTGCCTCACCGGCCTTTCATTTATATTTCCCGGGAGCAGTCTTTTTCCATCACCCTCTTACTTTGTCAGGTCATTATCTGAGAAAAAAACTGCCGGCAGCGAAAATGAAATCACAGCCAGATCCTCCGACAGTGCCATTTTAATACTGGAAGATCAGGATCCGGACTTTATAATTGATACTTCTGCAAAGCAGACAGATGTACCGTTATCCGGTCCGGTAAGCTTCCTGCCTGGCTCACTGAATGATTCTTCTTCCCAGTTTAGGGTGATGTATTATGGTGATTCTCAGATAGAAGGGGACAGGATGACTTTCTACCTGCGGAAGCTGCTTAGAGATGACCGGCAGGGAACAGGTCCGGGATTGCTGCTTCCCTTAATGCCTGTTATGTACACAAAATCCCTTTGGATTCATTCCTCATCAAACTGGAAGAGATATAACTACCTGTCTTACGAGAAAGGAGAGCTGTCGCACAACCGGCTCGGACCATTCAAGACTCTTTGCAGGTTTATGCCTGAAGGCATCAGCTCTATTAAACCTGTGAAAGCATCTGTCAGGATACGTCCCTCAAATTATGCCGATGTTGCAGTCGTCGAATATGATATACTCAGGATCTTTTACTCAAATTCCGATGAGTATACTTCAGTCTCGGTTAAAGCTGACGGACTACTTGTACTGGAAAAACTACTTGATCCGGGATCTGATTTTCAGGAGATATCATGCGAATTGTCAGGAGCAAAGGATGTTATAATTGAATTTGAAGGGAGATCCAGCCCTGATATATATGGGATAAGCATTGAGAGCAGAAAAGGAATAATTGTCGATAATATTCCGAGAAGAGGCAGTACGGGACTTGAATTTACACTTGTTGACAGGGAGAATCTGGCAGAAAGCTTTGAAAAACTATCTCCCGATCTGATAATTCTGCATTATGGTCTGAACATCGTAAGGAATATCAGGGATGATTATTCCTACTATAAGAGAGGCCTCCTGCGTCAGATAGAACTCCTGAAGGAGCTGGCTCCTGGTTCTCAGATAATTGTGATAGGCGTTACCGATATGGCTGAATCAGGGGATGATGGCATTAAGTCGTTTGATAATATCCCCTTGATAATCAAATCTCAGCGGGAAGCCGCAATTCAGTCAGGTGCTGCTTTCTGGGATCCTTATAAAGCCATGGGAGGAGAATCCTCGATAATCAGATGGGCAGAGAAAAAGCCACCCCTTGCTCAGAATGATTATGTTCACTTAACCTATTCCGGCGCTGATTCATTGTCAGTAATGCTTTTTGAAGATCTTTTCACTATGTCAGTGGCAGACTCTTCATTAGCACCTCAGGCAGATTCTTCAACTGCTCTTAATGAGGATCCGGTCTTTCAGGAAAATCAATATAGTTCCCGGGATTTTAATAGTCGTCTTAAATCGTTGATCTCAGATTTAATAAGTTACGATCCTGAGAAACCCTATATTTTTACATCACCTGCTTTCTGGATTTTCTTCCTTTTTGTAATTGCTGGTTACAGCCTTCTTTATCGCAGGATGTTCTTGAGGAATCTATACCTGTTCCTTGTGAGTATCTTTTTCTACTTTAAAACAGGAGGATTGTTTCTTGTACTTCTGATACTCGTTACAGTAATTGATTTTATTTGCGGGATACTGATACACCGCACAGTTAAAAACCCGGTACGACGACTGATCCTGCTTGCCAGTATTATATCAAATATTGGCATCCTGGCTTATTTCAAGTACACGGCTTTTT
>CAYNRI010000007.1:30457-31702 GCA_964399575.1 uncultured Rikenellaceae bacterium | reverse complement strand
GCCAGTATTATATCAAATATTGGCATCCTGGCTTATTTCAAGTACACGGCTTTTTTTATAAATACTATCAACCGGCTGGCAGGAACGGAACTGGAAGTCTATGATTTTCTGGCTTCTGTTTCAAATACGTACCTGGGAACGACCTTCAGGATAAGCGATATTATTCTGCCTGTAGGGATATCATTTTTTACATTTCAGTCGCTTAGTTATACAATTGATGTATACAGACGAAAGCTGAACCCTGTCAGGAGCATTGTTGATTTTGGTTTTTATGTTTCTTTTTTTCCTCAGCTTGTTGCGGGACCTATAGTGAGAGCCTCAGAATTCATTCCCCAGCTCTATGAGGAATTCAGTCTTTCAAAAAGGGAATTCAGCCATGCCTTGTTCCTGATCCTCAAAGGATTGATCAAAAAGATAATTATATCCGATTTCATAGCTGCAAATTTCATTGACCAGGTATTCAGTATGCCTGCTCTTTACTCGGGTTTTGAGAACCTGATGGCGATATACGGATACGGGTTACAGATATACTGTGATTTTTCGGGATATACCGATATTGTTATCGGGCTGGGATTGATACTGGGATTCAGACTACCCCTGAATTTTAATTCACCCTATAAAGCGACGAGCCTTGCAGACTTCTGGCGTAGGTGGCATATTTCACTCTCAAGATGGCTGAGGGATTATCTCTATATTCCGCTTGGGGGTAACAGGAAAGGCAGTTTTCGTACTGCTGTTAATCTGTTCATTACAATGTTGCTGGGAGGCTTATGGCACGGAGCTTCCTTCAGGTTCGTCCTTTGGGGTGGGTTTCATGGTATAGGATTAATAATTAACAGGATATGGAATTCGCTGTTTGGGTACAGGATAGGGAAGAGCCCTGCTGCAAGGATTATTTCAGGCTTTCTGACGTTTAATTTCGTAAGTATGTGCTGGATCTTTTTCAGGGCTTCCGACATGGATACTGTGAAGATCATTCTTGAACAGGTAACAGGGAATTTCTCTCCTGCTTCATTCTCAGCTTTAATACCTGTTTACGGCAATGTTTTTATTGTAATTATTACAGGGTATATTATCCATTTTCTTCCTGAAAAGGTCAGGGAAGCGTACAGGGGATTGTTTATCAGAATACCGCTGGCGGGGCAGTTAGCGGCAATCCTTATAATAGCAGTTATGTTATATTCGATGAGGGCAACAGATATTCTGCCATTTATTTATTTCAGGTTCTGAGATTGATTTCAGATC
>CAYNRI010000007.1:0-30357 GCA_964399575.1 uncultured Rikenellaceae bacterium | reverse complement strand
GGAACATGAATAAGTATGACACTCAGACGGTGGTAAAGGTCTTCCCTGAAGTTATTTGTTTCTATTTCTTTCTTTATGTTCTTGTTGGTGGCTGTTACGATCCGGACATTCACCTGTATATCCTTGTCAGAGCCGACACGCGTTATGCGGTTTTCCTGGAGAGCTCTTAATACCTTAGCCTGTGCAGACAGGCTCATGTCTCCTATCTCGTCAAGGAAGAGGGTACCGCTATCGGCCTGTTCAAATTTTCCTATCCGCTGTTTGATAGCTGATGTAAATGATCCTTTTTCGTGTCCGAATAATTCGCTTTCAATCAGTTCGGAGGGTATTGCAGCACAGTTTACCTCAACGAAAGGGCCTTTTGCCCTGTTGCTTTTTTCATGTATCTGATGGGCGACAAGCTCTTTTCCAGTACCATTGGCTCCTGTTATCAATATCCTGGCTTCTGTCGGAGCTACTCTGTCGATCATTTCCCTGACTTTCTTAATAGCCTCTGACTCGCCCACTATTTCGTACATCTTGCTTACCTTATTCCTGAGCACCTGGGTCTGAGTTATCAGGGACGATTTGTCCATGGCATTGCGGATTGTGATAAGGAGCCGGTTAAGATCAAGAGGCTTTTCAAGGAAGTCGTATGCCCCTTTCTTGATAGCTTCTACTGCAGTATCTATGTTCCCGTGCCCTGATATCATCACAACAGGAGTAATTGTTGAGATCTCCATTATTTTCTGGAGTACCTCCAGCCCATCCATCTTCTGCATCTTGATATCACAAAGTACTATATCGTATTTGTTTTCTGAAAAAAGTGCCAGTCCTGACGGGCCGTCTTCAGCAAGATCAACCTCATATTTCTCATATTCCAGGACATCCTTGAGGGTGTTCCGGATTGCTCTCTCATCGTCAATGACTAAAATTTTCGACATGATGTTTATTTTTTCTTTACCTGATCAGGCAGGGGGAGCTGCCGGCAAAAAAGCTGCGCAAGCCTATCCACTATATTTCAACCATTTCCAGATCTCTTTCCACGATGTCTTCTTTCCGTACATAAGTATGCCTGTTCTGTAAACCTTGGCAGCCATCCAGACAAAGGCTATAAAGGTTATGACCATTAATCCCATTGATAAGGCAAGCTGCCATGCTGGAACGCCAAAAGGGATCCGGGCTATCATAACTATTGGAGCTGTGAGGGGGATCAATGAGCACCAGAAGGAAAGAGAACTTTCAGGATTCTGCATTGTCCCAACAGCAACCATCAGGCCAACTATTATAGGAATAGTTACCGGCATCATAAATTGCTGTGTCTCCGTCTCATTATCGACCGCTGACCCTATAGCTGCAAAAACTGAAGCATAAAGCAGGTAGCCTGTTATGAAATAAAAGATGAAAGACAGTATTATCAGAAGCCAGTCCTGATTCATTGCACTTTCAAAGATTTTTGAGAATTCAGCCAGTTCCGGCGATATTTCTGCCGGGCTGACCTCTGTCGATGCAACAGCTGACTGAGTTTCTGTCATTATATCCTGTGGAAGGGTCTGGGTTATCTGGGTTAGATCGGTCTTTTTGAGCACAGTGCTTTTTACGAAAGCAACAACCCCTACTGTCAGGATAACCCATATCAAAAACTGAGTGAGACCTACAAGTGCGATTCCAATTATTTTTCCCATCATCAGCTGTACCGGTTTTACAGACGATACTATCACCTCAACAATCCTGCTTGTTTTTTCTTCGATAACGCCCCTCATAACCTGAGAACCAAATAAGAACACAAGCATATACATCAGGAATCCGCCTATATATGCCAGTGCCATTGCAATTCCTGTACTTGTTTCCTTTACCTGACCGGTATCATCAATCTTAATAGTCTGAACAGAAACTTCTGTGTTTATATTCTTTATAATATTATCCAGATCCTGAATATTATATGCAAGAAGTTTTTGTTTCTCTATCTCTTTTTCAAGCGAATTGCTTATGTGGTCAATAAGACCTATCGGTGGTGTCTTTTTCGAGATCAGCTGGATTGCATTAGGAATATTAACCAGTTCAGGGGAGATATACAGGATGCCATAATAACCTTCTTTTTCAAAATTATTTTTAAGTTCGTTTATATTGGCATTTTCAAGGTATACATATTCGGCATCACTTGTATTGGGAATCACATTCCTGAACAGATCTGCACCATCTTCAATAACTGCTATCTTTTTGAACTCCTTGTCCTTGTCGCTCATCATGAAGATTGTCGGAAGGATAATAATTGCAGCCATAAAGATCGGAGCCAGAATTGTCATTATAATGAATGATTTCTTCCTGACCCTGGTGATATAT
This sequence comes from uncultured Rikenellaceae bacterium, assembly GCA_964399575.1. Lineage (GTDB taxonomy): Bacteria > Bacteroidota > Bacteroidia > Bacteroidales > VadinHA17 > LD21. The sequence goes on along the minus strand of CAYNRI010000007.1, from coordinate 28,035 downwards.
TCTCTCTTTATAATAACAGATATCTTATTCATTTTTAGGGATTTTCAGTTTTTGATATTATTAATTGCGCGATTCAACAACCCTTATGAATATTTCGTTCATGGATGGAAGAGACGGGTTAAATGACAGTATCTCTCCTGATCGCATTGAGAAATTCAGGATATCATTTGTCGATGTCTCTCCTGCAGTTTTTATCCTTACCGATGTCTTGCCGTTTTCAGACTGTTGATTCAGAACGCTGAAGAGATCATTGCTCGCCAGGCTGGCATTACCCCTTAGCGTGATGTCAAATTCATAGCCTCCCCACTCACTTCTTATCTTGCTGACACTTCCCTCCAGAATAGTCTTTGCCTTGTTTATCAGGGTTATATTATCGCATAATTCTTCAACTGACGACATATTATGTGTTGAAAAAATAATTGTAGCTCCTCTTTCCCTGAGGAAGAGTATTTCATTCTTAATTGTATTTGCATTGACAGGGTCAAAACCAGTGAATGGTTCATCAAAAATTATCAGTTTTGGTTCGTGCAGAACAGTTGTAATGAACTGGACTTTTTGCTGCATTCCTTTTGATAGCTCCTCGATCTTTTTCCCCCACCAGTCTACAATATCAAGTTTCCTGAACCAGTATTTCAGTCTTTTCATGGCTTCGGTCCTTGGTAGTCCTTTAAGCTGAGCCAGATAGAGAGCCTGTTCACCTACTTTCATCTTTTTATACAAGCCTCTCTCTTCAGGAAGGTAACCTATGAACTGGACATCATCTGGCATAAGTTTCTTACCGTTCATAAATAGTTCTCCCGAATCAGGTCCGGTGATCTGGTTTATAATCCGGATAAGAGTTGTCTTACCGGCCCCGTTGGGACCAAGCAGTCCATATATGCATTGTTCAGGAACTGAAATGCTTACGTTGTCAAGAGCCGTGAAAGAACCGAACTGCTTAACAACGTTTCTCGCTTCAAAAAGTGGCATAATTAATTTAGGTTTTATCTAAGAAATTGATAAAGATATATAAAACTTGAATAGATTGATCGGATCACGATTCAAAATAACCTTTCATTCTTTCAAAGAATCCCTTGTCATTTTTGTCGGGATCAGGTTTGAAAGACCCCGATTCCCTGAATTTTTCAATCAGCCTTGTCTCGTCTTTAGAGAGGTTTTTAGGAATCCAAACATTCACATTTACAAGCAGGTCTCCTCTTCCATAGCCATTCACTTCAGGAAGCCCCTTGCCCCTGAGCCGGAGGATCTTACCTGGCTGAGTCCCTGGTTCAATCTTTATTTTGACATTATTATCGACTGTCGGCACTTCCACGTGGGTTCCGAGAATTGCATCTGGAATGCTTATGAATAGGTTGTATATCAAGTCGTTACCTTCTCTTATAAGGTCAGGGTGATCAGTCTCATCTATTACAACAAGCAGATCTCCGTTTACTCCGCCTCTTCTTGCTGCATTTCCTTTTCCGCTGACTGTCATCTGCATTCCCTTGCCTACACCTGCCGGAATATTTATTTTAATTATTTCTTCTTTCTGAATTATGCCTTCTCCGTAGCAGGCTGCACATTTCTTTGTTATAATTTTCCCTTCACCATTGCAGGTGGGGCAGGTTGAGGTAGTCTGCATCTGCCCAAGAAGAGTATTTGTAAGCCTTGTCACATGTCCGGATCCCCTGCAGGTAGAACATGTTGAGAAACTTCCGGAATCTGCAGCACCTGTTCCTCCGCATTGAGAGCAGGTATCATACTTGCTGACCTTTATTTTCTTTTCGGCACCGTTAGCTATTTCCTGGAGTGTGAGTTTTACTTTAACCCTTAGATTGGAACCCTTGTTTACACGCTTTCCTCCGCGCCTGGTACCCCCGAAAGCCCCGAATCCGCCAAAAGCATCTCCAAAGATATCACCAAAGGAAGAAAATATATCTTCCATAGTCATTCCTGCGCCGCCGAATCCATTACTGTTACTTCCCATTCCGGCATGTCCAAAACGGTCATAGCGGGCCTTTTTTTCATCATTGCTGAGAACCTCATAGGCTTCAGCTGCCTCTTTGAAATTCTCCTCAGCTTTCTTGTCTCCGGGATTCTTATCGGGATGATACTTTAAAGCCTGTTTCCTGTAAGCTTTTTTGATCTCTTCTTTTGTGGCGCTTCTGGAAACACCAAGTACCTCGTAATAATCTCTTTTTTCCATTTATATTCTATTTGGCTGCCTTTTTTGACGACAGTGCCATACTATTCTCCCACAACAACCTTAGAATGTCTTATTACCTTATCCTGCAGGTAGTACCCTTTCAGGATGACATCAACATTCTTCCCTTTCTTCTCTTCTTCCTCTACAGGAATCTTTGCAACTGCGTCGTGAAGTTCAAAATCAAAAGGACAGTTGAGAGCATCAATCTCCTTAATGCCCTGTTGTTTCAGGAACTCACTGAATTTATTGTAGATAAGAGTTATTCCGTCTTTAACTGCCGGGCAGTCCTTCGCATCTTCAATGTGGGAGAGAGCTCTCTCAAAGTCGTCCATCACCGGAAGGATCTTAAGGATAATCTCTTCAGCAGCATACTTTGTAAGTTCTATCTTTTCACGCAGGGTGCGTTTCCGGTAATTATCAAATTCAGCTGAAAGCCGTAGATATTTGTCCTGCATTACTGCCAGTTTTTCTTCAGAGGACTTATCATCTGCGACAACTTTGTCAGAAGTGACCGGTTTCTCTTCTGTAGTCAGATCAGACGATTTACCTGAGTTATCAGAACCGGGATCATCTCCTAAACCGGTATTAACATCTCCTTCGCTTTTATTAGTATCCTTATTATCAGAAGATTCAATGTGCTTATTATTCAAGGATTCCGCCTCGTCATGAGTTTTCTTTTTCACCATCACGTATAATTATTCGATTGATACCGTTTAGACATCAAATTATCTGCCAATGAAGAAATATTGACAATTTGACAGTGGGCCTCCCTGGCCTTTGCGCCGGTTCTAAATTCGTTTTATATCTGCACCAAGTGCATTAAGCCTTTTATCTATATCCTGGTAGCCTCTGTCGATCTGTTCTATATTATGAATTATGCTCTGGCCATCAGCCGACATTGCTGCTATAAGGAGAGCCACCCCGGCTCTGATATCAGGAGAGCTCATAACGGTACCGCGCAGCCTGATCATTTTATCCATTCCAATAACAGTTGCGCGGTGAGGATCGCACAGAATGATCTGGGCTCCCATATCTATCAGTTTATCAACAAAGAAGAGCCTGCTCTCGAACATCTTCTGGTGGATAAGTACCGAGCCTTTTGCCTGAGTTGCAATTACAAGGAATATACTCAGCAGATCGGGAGTAAGACCGGGCCAGATGGCATCAGCAATGACCATTATTGATCCGTCAATAAATGTTTCTATCTCATAATGTTTCTGGTGCGGGATATAAATATCATCTCCTCTTCTCTCAAGAGCGATCCCAAAGCGCCGGAAAGAATCGGGGATAATGCCAAGGTTATCGTATGAGACGTTTTTTATTGTGAGTTCAGATTCAGTCATTGCCGCCATACCAATGAAGGAACCTATTTCAATCATATCTGGTAATATTGTATGGGTACAGCCTTTCAGTTCTTTCACTCCCTGAATATGCAGAAGGTTTGATCCAATTCCCCCGATAATTGCACCCATTGAAACGAGCATTTTGCACAGCTGCTGTATATACGGTTCACAGGCGGCATTATATATTGTTGTACTCCCCCGGGCAAGAGTAGCAGCCATTATTATATTTGCGGTTCCCGTTACAGAAGCTTCATCAAGATGTATATAAGATCCTTTAAGTGCTGAGGCTTCTACCTTGTAAAACAGACCGGGAGCATCAAATTCAAGGACGGCGCCTAGTTTCTGAAAACCAATGAAATGAGTGTCAATGCGCCTGCGTCCTATCTTATCCCCTCCGGGTTTTGGTATAAAAGCCTTTCCGAACCTTGAGAGCAGGGGACCGACAACCATTATAGATCCTCTCATACTCATGCTTTGGTCCCTGAATTCAGGGGTCTGAAGATAATCGAGGTTTATATTTCCGGCTTTGAAAGTGATCACAGAACCTGATTCACGGGTTATTGTTACACCCATGCACTCAAGGAGCCCGATTATTTTGTCAACATCGGCAATTTCAGGTATGTTCCTGATTGTTACACTATCTGAAGTAAGAAGTGTGGCACATATTACCTGAAGGGCTTCATTCTTGGCCCCCTGTGGAAAAATTTCACCACTGAGACGTTTCCCTCCCTGGACGATAAATGTTCCCATTAATGACGGCTATACCCCTTCTTTTTATTGTAGTGTTTACCCTGCTGTTTATTCTGCATCTTACCCTGAGGTTTCTTTTTGATCTGTGGAAGCAGTTCCTTTACTTCAAGTATCTTTACCCCTTCTGTTATTTTAAGCTTACCTCCTGACAGGTAGTTCAGATCATTTATTATTACCTCATCAGCTACCTGACTTCTGTTCCAGGTAACATAGGATTTTTTCATCTGATTGACAATCAGTGTTGTCATATATTCTTTTTCCTCTCCCTCCTCAAGCTTCATTGCAGCCTCGATCAACAGTTCAATTATCCTGCCGTAATGAAGGAATTTGATATTCCCCTGCTGATACGGTACCTGCCGGGGCTTTTCTACGAATTTTTTTAGTTCAGGGACAGGATATGGAGAATCTATATCAAGGTCAAAATTTGCGATCAGGGCTAAATGGTCCCATAATTTATGCTTGAAATCGCCTTCATCACGCAGGTGGGGATTAAGATTACCCATTATCTGAATTATAGTCCGTGCTGCACGGTTTCTTTCATTCCTGTCTTCAATGGTCTTTATATGATCGACCATTTTCTGTACATTCCTTCCATACTCAGGTAATGACATCCTTTTCCTCTGCGTGTTATAATCGTAAACCATAATAAATACTTAATAGACAACAAATCTAAGAATTATTAATCAAAAAGCAGAAAATCTCCGGCTATAAGGTTTGTTTTACAAACCAAGGAACTGTATAGCGAGACCTGACATCAGGATTACAGAGCCTGCGATCAGGTGATTGTATTTCTCCAGAGGCTTAATATTGATTCTTGTCAGTCCCAGCTTAAAGATAAGTACTACAGCCATCATTGTGGCAACAGTAACCAGTGAGAAGAGAAGAGCTACAAAAATTGTACCTGAGATATTGTTTTGAGCTGCAGGGTACATCAGAATAGGGATCAGAGGCTCACAGGGGCCAAAGATAAAGATCAGGAAGAGTATCCATGGAGTTGTCCTGATTACTTCATTATCATGAACATGAGTATGTTCCTTTTGATGAGAATGCTCATGATCGTGTTTTTCGCCTCCAATATGGAAATGCGAATGTTTATGTTTCTTGTTCTTTATCAGATTACGGATGCTGATAATAACATATACAAGTCCGAAAGCTATGAAGAGCCATGCAGCAAGATTCCCGCGGAACGATTCAATTGCCACAAGCTTCTTGAGTTCAACACCGATCCCTATGCCTATGAAGCCAAGGGCGACTGAGCTTAGTACATGGCCAATCCCGCATAGCAGTGTGATAAACATCGTTTTCCTGACAGACCATTTCCTGGCTTCACTGAGAACTATGAATGGGAGATAATGATCCGGCCCGAACAGGGTATGCAGGAAGGCAATAGATACTGCGGTTCCGGTCAGAAGAGCAATAGATTCGTTCATACCTTTTTTAATAATCGTGTGAACTCAAACAACAGAGTGCAATTATATTTATAAAAATTGAGAAATTGCATCAATCTCCGCAAATTATTGATATAATAAATGTTAATCAGTGTTAAAATCAGGAGTGTTTATTACCTGACATCAAGGGTCCATCTGTCAGCCTGAAAAAGATATTCATTAACATTGAGATTCTGTTTTTTCAGGAACTGCCTTGAATCTTTTAAGAACTTCATCATCTGATCATATTCATCAGCTGATGAAAAGAATTCCGGATTACTCTCTAATTTCGAACACGGCAGGATATAGAATTTTTTCCTGTTATTGACGAGTGGGGTATGAACCCATGTGAGGTAGTATCCGGCTTCCGTAACTCTGAATGAATTACCTGTCCGCTCCAATTCTAACCTGACAATTGCTCCGCCGTCAGTTTTTGGTTTTCGCTGGTTGGAAACGAAGTTCCCGAGAGAATAAACAAGGGCTTTACCATTGTTTATTTCTTCATCCCTGAACCAGACCATTTTCTGGAGTACATGAGGATGTGAGCCGATTATAAGATCGACACCTTTTGAAAAGAAATAATCTGCCAGTACTGATTGTTCAGGTGAAGGTACAGTATCGTATTCGGTTCCCCAGTGAAGAAGAAGTATGAGAATATCGGGTTTCTTCAGCCTGGCTTTCTCTATGTCGCTTGTTACAAGATCTTTATTTAACATATTGACAACGGCTGGTTCAGGTATCCGGATACCATTAGTGCCATATGTATAGTTCAGAAGAGCAACTGATATCCCGTTCCGGTTTAGAATAAGAGGATGGAGAGAATCCCTTGCAGCTCTGTTCACAAAGGTCCCGGTATGGGCAATCCCAATACTGTCGAGTCTCAAAATGGTCCTGTTTATTCCATCCAGACCACGATCAACTGAATGGTTGTTAGCTGTTACAAGACAGTCAATTCCTGCATTTTTGCATGCTACGGCAAGTGCAGCAGGAGAGCTGAATTGCGGATATCCTTTATAGGGAGGCCCGGCCAATGTTACTTCAAGATTGGCAAAGGACAGATCTGCTTCGCTGATCTCGCACCTGATGTTGTCAAAAACATCATTGTAATCGTACTGCCTTGTTTCAATGTTCTCAGCCGACAATATCTGAGTATCATGTCCCATTATATCACCCATGAAAAGCAGTGATATCCTCTGCTCCGGTGAAACTGATCCCTGTCCCTGCAATGTGATTACTTTGAAAAAGAGAAGGATAGCGATATATGATTTAACTGGCATGTTTTATTCTTTTATCAAGTACAGTGAAGACACAAAGATAAAATATTTATAACTTTGTCGCCTTTCCATTATCTTTTACAAATCAGATGCATTGGAAAACAGGGATAGCAGAATCTGATTCTGAGATTAAGAAGTTTTCTCTCATTGGTGCTTTAATAGCCCTTGGCATTGTATTCGGAGACCTTGGTACCAGCCCGCTTTATACTTTAAGAGCAATAATAACAGGAGGGAAGGATAATTTCAACGAGTTGTTGATATTCGGAGGGCTGTCATGTATATTCTGGACATTAACTCTCTCTACAACAGTAAAATATATAATTATAACCCTCAATGCTGACAACAACGGTGAAGGCGGGATCTTTGCATTGATCGCCCTTATCAGGGAAAAGAAATCGTGGGTTGCAATTCTTACAATGATAGGAGCAGCAGCTCTTCTTGCCGACGGAGTGATCACACCGGCAATAACAGTTACTTCATCTATTGAGGGATTAAAGCTGTATAGTCCTGAAATACCTGTAGTCCCCATTGTGCTTTGCATACTTACGATCCTGTTCTTTATTCAGCAGTTCGGGACCAATTTTGTTGGAAAATCATTCGGACCTATAATGATGGTCTGGTTCCTGACACTAAGTATCCTGGGATTATCCCAGCTTGTTTTATATCCGGAGATTCTTAAGGCAGTGCATCCCGGCTATGCATACCGTTTTCTTACAGAATATCCCGGGGGCTTTGTCCTGCTTGGAGCTGTTTTCCTCTGTACTACAGGTGCAGAAGCTTTGTATGCAGATCTTGGTCATTGCGGCAAATCGAACATAAGACTAACATGGGGATTTGTAAAAGCAGCCCTTCTTCTAAACTATTTCGGGCAGGGTGCATGGCTGATGATGAACTTTGAAACAGGTTTCTTTGTTAATCCGTTCTTCGAAATAATGCCAAGATGGTTCTTAATACCCGGAGTAATTCTGGCTACAGCAGCTGCAATAATAGCCAGCCAGGCAATTATCACAGGGTCTTACACACTTATCAGTGAGGCCATATCCCTCAATTTCTGGCCAAAGATGAGAGTGCTTTATCCCACCTGGGTGAGAGGTCAGGTTTATCTTCCTTTTGTGAACTGGTTTCTGTGGATTGCCTGCAGTTTAACTGTCATATTCTTCAAAGAGTCATCAAATATGAATGCTGCATACGGGCTGGCTATAAACATAGCTGAGATAATGACTACCCTTCTTCTCTCATTTTATCTTTTCCAGAAAGGCATCAATCACAGGGTCGTTTTATTTATGTTCATGATATTCATGACAATAGAGGGATCATTTCTCATTGCCAATCTTTACAAATTCAGGAACGGAGGCTGGTTCACCCTGATGCTGGCTTCTGTCTATTTTCTTATAATGTATGGATGGTATTATGGAAGGAAGATCAAGAACCGTTACATTACATTCGCGGATCTTGATAAATATCTCGATGCTCTGAGAGATCTCAGTAAGGATGAGTCTGTTCCCCGTTTTGCCACCAACCTTGTCTATATAATCCGTGCAAACAGGACTGATCAGGTAGAATCGAAAGTGATATATTCAATTTTTCACAAGCAGCCCAAGAGGGCTGATACGTACTGGCTTCTGCATGTTAACAGGGTAAATGATCCAAACAGCTTTAAATATCAGGTGAAGCAGATAATTCCGGGGGTTCTGATAAGAGTAGATTTTCATATTGGTTTTAAGGTTGTACCCAAGATCAATCTTTATTTTAAAGAGGTTCTTGAAGATCTTAAGGCATCGGGCGAGATTAGCCTGGAGAGCAGCTATGATTCTCTCAGGAAACATAATTTTGAAGGTGATTTCAAGTTCATTCTGATTGACAGGATAATGTCGCGTGACAATAAACTGTCTAACAGTGAGAGTTTTCTTCTGTCGCTTAACAGCCTTATAAGGAAGCTTAGTATAACTGATCTCAGGACTATGAATCTTGATCCGACCAACACAATAATAGAACAGGTGCCGATAATAATTGATCAGCCGGTACCTTACAGGATCAAACGTGTTACCTGAATCACACGGAATAGTCATTCCAGGATTTAATGTCAAAGACATACAATTGCTAAAACAGGCAGAGGTCAGCGATGAAAGAGACCGGACAGAATATTGATATCAAAAAACTTTCCTTTGCAGGGTTGCTTGTTACCCTGGGGATAGTATACGGAGATATAGGTACCAGTCCCCTCTATACAATAAAAGCTATTGCAGAAGGCTCTGATACTTTTAATGAGCTGTTGATATTCGGGGCTTTGTCGTGTGTTTTCTGGACACTTACCCTGCAGACTACAATAAAATATGTCCTGATTACTTTAAATGCTGATAATAAAGGTGAAGGCGGGATCTTTGCACTTTTTGCCCTTATCCGTCGTAAAAATGCCTGGGCTGCGCTTCTCACAATGATTGGCGGCGGGGCTTTGCTTGCTGATGGTGTAATAACTCCGGCAATAACTGTTACATCTTCAATAGAGGGGCTCCGGCTTTTCAATCCGGATGTTCCTGTTATCCCTATCGTACTTCTTATCTTTGCTGTTCTTTTCTTCATCCAGCAGTTCGGAACAAATTTTGTCGGGATCTCCTTCGGGCCTGTAATGGTTATTTGGTTCATGATGCTTGGGATCCTGGGTTTCTCACAGATAATCAATTATCCTCAGATCCTGGCTGCACTCAATCCTGTATATGCATTCCGCTTCCTGACGGAATTTCCTGGTGGTTTCATTCTGCTTGGAGCGGTCTTTCTCTGTACAACAGGTGCTGAAGCTCTGTATTCAGATCTCGGACATTGCGGTAGAACTAATTTGCGTGTTTCGTGGATCTTTGTCAAGACAACACTTGTGCTCAATTACTTTGGGCAGGGAGCATGGCTTATGCTGAATCATGAACCCGGAGCTTATGCAACACCCTTCTTTTCGATGATGCCAGGGTGGTTCCTTCTGCCGGGTGTTATAATTTCTACAGCTGCTGCAATAATAGCCAGTCAGGCTCTTATAAGCGGATCCTTTACTCTTATAAGTGAAGCTGTATCGCTTAATTTCTGGCCTGCAGTGAAGATTCTGAATCCTACACTTGTCAAGGGACAGGTCTATATTCCTTCGGTTAACTATTTCCTTTGGATCTTCTGCAGCCTGGTTGTGATATTCTTCAGGAAATCGTCAAACATGGAAGCTGCATACGGGCTGGCTATCACAATAACAATGATAATGACAACCCTGCTATTATCCCACTACCTTTATCAGAAGGGATTAAACCGGAAAATAGCAATTATCTTCATGCTGATCTTCCTTACCATTGAAGGCAGCTTCCTGATAGCCAACCTGCATAAGTTCATCCATGGCGGCTGGTTTACACTGCTGCTTGCAAGCGCTTATTTTCTCATAATGTATGGATGGTATTTCGGACGTAAGATAAAGAACCGCCATATTACTTTTGTTAATCTTGATAATTACCTTGATCTGTTCAGGGAATTACGTGAAGACAAGACGGTACCCAAAATGGCAACGAATCTTGTTTATGTAATAAAAGCGAACCGGCCTGAACAGATCGAATCAAAAGTAGTTTTTTCAATATTCAATAAGCAGCCGAAGAGAGCTGACACTTACTGGTTGTTGCACGTCGACCGTGTTAATGAGCCGTATAGGTTTGAATATAAAGTAAATCATATCATACCGGGCATACTGATAAGGATCGATTTCCATCTGGGTTTTAAGATCGATCCAAAGATCAACCTGTATTTCAGGGAAGTTATTGAGGATCTTGTCGGGTCAAAGGAGATTAAGCTTGAGAGCAGTTTTGATTCTTTGAGAAGATATAATTTCCCTGCTGATTTCAGATTCGTACTTTTAGACAGGATAATGATAAGGGATTATAAACTTACAAGGAATGAGAATATGATCCTTACCCTGAGGAATTTTGCCCGTCGGCTGTGTCTGTCTGAGGAGAAGGCCCTTCAGCTTGATCAGACCAGGACAATAGTAGAGAAAGTTCCGATAGTGATAGATCAGCCTCTCGAACAAAGGATTGTCAGGATGCCCTGATTATAAGACCCTTATTTTTTTCTTAAAATATTTATCGCGCAAAGATAGCCTCCGTAAATGGCTCCGGAGAATCCTCCTCCGCTCTTACCCCAGGCTGAGGCAAAGTGAATGTTTTCAGGTATTGCAAGGGGATCGATAGTTTTCTTTGAAGGAGTCTGGGCAAAGCCATAGACAGAGCCTGCCGGGTTCAGTGTATAACGTTTGATAGTTGCAGAAGTAGCTACTTCTGAATGGTCTATATGAACACCTAACCCGGGGATTATTTTCTCAAGTCTTGCAGTCAGGGCTGAAGCAACCTCTTTTTTCCTTTGAACATATTCCTGCCTGTCAAGGCCAACCCAATCATCAAGATAGTCGATGCAGCAGATCGATCCCACGCTTTTCCCGTCAGGTGCAAGTTCTGATGGGATCTGGCCATAGTCAACAAAGATGAAACTACGGCGTGAAAAATCATCCCTGTTGTTAATTTTAATATCTGCAGGTGTTCTGACTGAAGCATCGTAAACACAGGTAGAATAATACTTGTTGCCAAGTTCTTTAAGATTTTTGTTAAACCCCAGGTAAAGTGTAAGGAGTGAAGCCCCGGGCTCCATCTCCCTTATCTGTTCCTTTAGTGCTGATCCGTTATCAGCTGGCAGAAGTTCAGCAACACCAGCAACAGAATTGTTTGCTACCAGGTGGTCTGTTTCCGCTTCGAAAAGAATATTCTGTTTATCGTTTTTCTTTCTGAATTCAATACCGGTAACTTTACTATCACTTGTTCTGATCCCTGTTACAATATGATTCATCATTACTTCCCCGCCATGATCCCTGATACAGGCAGCAAGGCAATCGGATAATTTCTGGGAACCTCCCTTTATATAACAGGATCCGCCTGTATAGTAACTTCCCTGGGCAGCCGAATAATAAGCAAGTGACAATGAATACGGGTCGTCACTGAAATATCCCAGATTTCCAAGCAGTATCAATTTAAGATCTTCATTCCTTATAATCAGATCAAGAAATTCACCAATGCTTTTACCCGACATCTCATTTTTTTCACCGGCCTTCGGCGGATTCACTAACATGTTAAAATACTCCTTAATACCAGCTGTATCATCCGGAAAGATCCCCGACAATTTTTCGATTGCCTTCTCGTGGTTATTTGGCACCACAAGATCATAACGTCCGTTCGTGAAGCGGTAGAAATCCTGAAGCGGAATGAAGTCCACATGTTTAAAAACTTCAAGATCATTGAATATTCTTGTTTTCATATCTCGTGGAGAGAGTCCGTCCATTTCATGAAGCCCCACTTCGAAGGTGAAAGCACCCCGGCGGAAAGTTGTTGCACATCCTCCCGGATATAAATGTTGTTCTATGAGAAGGACTTTTTTCCCTTCTTTTGAAAGTTTGGCTCCGGCAGTCAGGCCGCCCAGTCCGGCTCCTATTATTATAATGTCATATTTCATTTCATCTCAGGAATGGGATATCTTTTAAACTCTTTTTTCGTATCGAAAAGATATCTGTAGGTTATGTATTCTTTTACAGGGACAGAGCCCACTGATATAAATATTTTCCTCATTTTGGGGTTAAAATCAGCAACCCATGAAAACTCAATTTCATTATAATGAGATTTATTTTTGAAAACATTAACAAGGTTCACTATGAATGCAGATTCGATTCCATGGCCCTGAAATTTTGGGATAACACCCATTAGCATACCTCTTGCCCTTGTCATCGTTTTCCTGTTTTTCAGCCACAGGAAGCGGAGCATACTTAACAGATCAAGCTTCCCATTCAAATGCTTAAGTATTTGATTCAGATCAGGGAACATAAGGTATATTGCAATCGGTTTCCCTTCAAAATAAGCAAACCAGATGAATTCCTCATCCAGTATCGGACGGGCTTTTCTGAGTGTTTCCCTGATGTACTCGGGTTCGAGAGGTTCGAAATATTGTTTAAATGAAGCCCAGGCTTCATTAAATACAATTGCAAAATCATTAATGTATTTATCAGTTTCCTTCCATGAGAAATGGTGAAATTCATAGCCCGGTTTTTTCATCAGCCTTTCGGCAATCCTGAAAACCCTTTCGGGTATTCCTTTCTTAATATCAAGGTGAAATCCTTCCATTTTATAGTACAACCTGAATCCGTACGACTCAAATAACTCCCTGTAATAATCATGATTGTAAGCTATATCAAATGAGGGATGTGTGAAACCATTAACAAGCAAACCCCAGTATTTATCTGTTTCACCGAAATTTATCGGGCCATCCATCGCTTCCATACCTTGCTCCTGCAGCCATTTTTTAGCAGTATCGAAGAGTTTTACGGCAGCATCATTGTCATTTATACATTCAAAGAAACCCATCCCTCCTGTTGGCTGATCATAACTGCTTGCCATATTATTATCAATGAATGCCGCAATTCTTCCGATAAGATTGTTTGTGTTATCAGTCAGTACCCATCGCCTGGCAGTTCCGTGTTTAAAATATGGGTTTCTCGACGGATCGAAAACGGCTTTAATATCATTATCGAGAGGACAAACCCATACTTTGTCATTTCTGTATATCATTCTTGCAGTATCGAGGAACAACTTTTCGCTCCTTCTGTCGCATACGTCGATTAACTTCATTCTTCAGTTATTTCATGTATACCTGATCGATTATTGCCTTGTATTTATTATTTATGAACTGCCGTTTGAGCTTTAGGGTGGGAGAGAGCTCTCCTGTGGAAGGACTCCATTCATCCTTTACAAGTCTGAACCGGTTTATTCTTTCGTTCGGATTGAGCTTTCTGTTCATCCTTTCAATTTCTGCTGAAAACAGAGTCTGGACTTCAGGTATGTTAATCAGTTCACCATTATCAGAGAATTTAATGTTCCGGGAGCTTTTCCAGTCTTCAAAGAATTTGAAATTCGGAGAAATTATGGCACTTGCAAATTTTTCATGTTCACCAAGTACCATTATCTGGTCTATTATCGGCAATTCCTTAAACAGGTTCTCGATTATCTGTGGTGCAATGTACTTCCCGTTTGAAAGCTTGAATATCTCTTTTTTCCTGTCAGTAACCATCAGGAATTTATCATCTTCAAAATGACCGATATCGCCGGTATGGAACCATCCCTCATTATCGAAAGCAGCTTTTGTAAGTTCAGGATCTTTGTAGTAACCTGGTGATACGTTAGGTCCTTTGCAGAGTATTTCCCCGTCGTCGGCAATACGGACTTCAACTCCTTCAATTGTCGTTCCTACAGAACCAAGCTTCACTTTGCCCTTTTCTGTTCCGTTTATTGTTATTATTGGAGAAGTCTCAGTCAGTCCGTACATGTTTATGATCTTGATCCCCGCTGCCCAGAAGACTCTTTCGAGCCGTGACTGAAGACTTGCTCCGCCGCATCCGACTATCCTTACATTACCGCCGAGAGCCTCACGCCATTTGCTGAAGATAAGCTTATCGGCAAGCCTGAGCTTCTGTTCATAGAACCAGCCGTTTTCTCCAAAGGGCTTGTATTTAAGTCCCAGACCGACAGCCCAGAAAAACAGGGATTTTTTAAATCCTTTTAATTTATTGCCCTTGGAAATAATAACATCGTAGAATTTTTCAATAACCCTTGGAACAGCATCGAAGCCATCTGCAGCTATCTCTTTCAGATTTGAGGCAATCGTCCCCATATTCTCAGCATAGTATATACTTGTTCCGCTGTACTGTGTCTGATAGTTGCCAAGCCTCCCGCCGACATGGCATAATGGCAGGATACTAAGGTATTTATTCTCCGGTTCCAGTTTAAATATTTCTGCAGCAGCAAGGAAGTTACTTACCATGTTCCTGTGAGTAAGTATTACACCTTTTGGTCTGCCGGTCGTTCCTGATGTATATATGAGCGAGGCAAAATCATCGGGACTGATTATCTTTTTGATTTCTTCTACTTTTTGCCTGTTTTCACCAGCACTCATCTTTCCGGCATCAATTATATCTATCCAGCTTTTTATCCCTTCAATCTCATCAAAGGAGTAAACGTCTATCTTTCGTTCAATGCCAGATAAGGCAGGCTTGATACATCTGAACAGTTTCTTGTCTGATACAATCAGTATTCTTGCATCGGAATGTTCCAGAATGTAATTGTATTCATCACTGTTAAGTGAAGTGAATACAGGTACGTGCACAATACCTGTCATTGCCATACCCATGTCAATGAAATTCCACTCCGGACGATTATTGGAAACTGTCATAACCTTATCACCCTTTTTCAAACCTTTGGCAAGGAGTCCGTAACTGAAATTATAGGAGTACTCAAGATAGTCTGATGTACTGTATTTTATCCATTCGCCATTCTGTTTACAGCAGAAGGCATCCTCTTTAACGAAAAGTCCGGCATACCGGTCGAGCAGGTCGAAGGTCCGAGTTACGTTCATAGTAAGCTGATTAGGTTAATTAATAGCCTGAAATTATTAAGAAATTATGCACTAAGTATTTTTGTTTATCTGTGCAATATAATAATTTAAAGCAGAAATTCTATTATTATAAATACTTACAGAACATTAATTTAAATACTGTTTTTTATTGCTTAAAAATTTGCCTTGTAAATCAGTATTCCTTAATTTGGATTATTATAGGAACATTCTGTCAGACTTAATAATTTCCCTGGTAATATATAGAAAGTGTATATTTTAAGAAGAAATAAGTATAAAGACTGACATTTGGCATAATAAGTGTAAATTTAACACAAAAAAGCTTTTTTATGAGAAAGAATCTGCTATCTCTGATGATCTTAACAGCATTAGCGGGAATCATATTTGAACAGGGTAGATTTGTAAACAAACTATGACGTACTTTAACTGCAATCAGGAAAACGTAAACAATAAAATAGAAATAAAACCTTAAATTATTTCAATCATGAAAAAATCCTTCTTATTTATTTGTCTTATGACAGCCGGGCTTATATGCCGGGGTCAGTCATCGGTCTCGCTCCTGGTTGACGGAGCCAGTTCACAATATACAATAAGCAAGCACATTTACGGGCATTTTTCAGAGCACCTTGGAAGATGCATCTATGATGGTTACTGGGTAAGCGAATCAATGCCTGTCCCGAAAAAAGACCGTATCAGACTTGATGTCGTTGATGCATTGAAAAAGATCAGGATCCCTAACCTTAGATGGCCGGGAGGATGTTTTGCAGATGAATATCACTGGCGTGATGGAATCGGCCCCAGGGACCAGCGTCCGACAATGATCAATACAAACTGGGGAAATGTAACAGAAGATAACAGTTTTGGGACCCATGAATTCCTTGAATTATGCAGTCTGATAGGTGCTGAACCTTTCATAGTGGGCAATGTGGGAAGTGGTACCGTTGAGGAACTAAGTAAATGGGTGGAATATGTCAATTATGACGGAATAAGCCCAATGACAAATATGAGAAAGCAGAATGGCAGGGATAAACCATGGGGTGTCACATTCTGGGGTATTGGAAATGAAAACTGGGGATGCGGCGGAAACATGACACCTGAATATTACACCACCCAATACAGGCAATATGCATCGTTTGCAAAGAATTATCCCGGAACACCTTTAAGCAAGGTAGCATGCGGACCCAATACCGCGGACTACAGGTGGACAGATGTGCTGATGCAATCGGCTGGCACCGGAAGGGGAGGCGTATGGGGTATCGATTTTCATTATTACACACGTCCGCCAAGAGGCAGAATGGGAGCGCCTCAGGGAAGCGGTGGTGCAGCTCGGCCGCAACAGGAAGGAGCAGCTGCTCTAAGCCCGGGGTCCGCAACAAATTTCACGGAAGAGACCTATTTCGCAACAATGAGAAATGCGCTCAGAATGGAAGAATACATAATCGGACATGATTCCGTAATGACAAAGTACGATCCCCAGAAAAGAATAGCTCTTGTTGTCGGAGAGTGGGGTATATGGACTGACCCTGAACCGGGAACGAATCCCAGATTCCTGTTTCAGCAGAACAGCCTTCGCGATGCACTTATTGCCGGGACACATTTCAACATCTTCAACAATCATTGCGACAGGGTGAAGATGGCTCAACTGGCTCAGACAATAAACGTTCTTCAGGCAGTTATACTAACCGAAGGGACTAAGATGATCCTGACTCCCACATATCATGCCTTTGATCTGTATAAGGTGCATCATGATGCAAAAATGATACCGGTGAAATTTACAAGCCCTGATTATATGCTTGGAGATCAGCGGCTCCCGGCTCTGAATGTATCTGCATCGCAGGATGCCACAGGAACAGTGCACATAACGCTCGTAAATATAGATCCCAATAAATCAATTAATCTGAGCACAACCCTGAACCAGATCAAATGGTCCGGCGTTACGGGCGAAATACTGACATCAGCAAAGATAACTGACATCAATACCTTTGATAAACCCGGGACTGTCACTATCGAAAAATTCACAGGTGCCAGCAAAAATGGTGATCTCCTGAATGTTGTTCTGCCCTCAAAGTCAATCGTACTGCTCACAATTAAATAGAAGATAATATTGAAAAACTGGCGTTAAGTCAGCCCCCTGGTCGCCTGGTTCAAAAAGTTGATTATATTTAGCGGCTTTAAAACATTGGATAAATGGAAATAATAAACAGCGTTGTTGAATGGTATATGGCTAATCTCAATTACTTTACTATTGCTCTGCTGATGGTAATTGAGAGTTCCTTTATTCCTTTTCCTTCAGAGGTAATAATACCTTTTGCAGCATATAAGGCAGCCCAGGGGGGGCTTAACGTTTTTGGAGTTGTTTTAGCCGGAACAGCCGGAGCCATTGTCGGCGCTCTTGGAAACTATTACCTTGCCCTTTATCTCGGCCGGCCCATTATTTACAAGTTGGCTGAATCGAAGTTCGGAAAATTACTCCTGTTGTCAGAGGCAAAAATAGTGCATGCAGAGAATTATTTTGTCCGGAACGGGAAATTGTCTACGTTCATAGGCCGGCTCGTACCGGCAGTGCGCCAGCTTATTTCAATACCGGCCGGACTGGCAAGAATGAACATGCGTGACTTCATTATTTACACCCTTGCCGGTGCCGGGATCTGGAATATAATACTTGCGGTTATCGGATATTTCATATATGACATAAGAGAACAGATATTCCCGTACATAGAATATATCCTGTATTTTCTGGGAGCAGCATTTATTATATATCTGATCTATAAGGCCGTGAAAAACAATAAAATGAAGACGGCCGGGGAGTAAAGGTTTTTATTAAGCCTTTTTCTGTTTGTTAAGCAGTTTTATTGTCAGCATCAATGCAAGTATTGTTGCTGTCAGCACTCCAAGGTATAGGAATCCTGCATTTATATCTGATGCAGTTTTCACAGCTGCACCTGAGATCTTTTCATAATCAGGAATGAACCATTTGGCAATATATGCCTGAATTGTTGTGATAATGCTTATCACTAACAATAGTATAAGACTGTGCTTTATTGTGAACCGCAGGAGGTCTGATTCTTTTCCGACAAGTCCGACTGCTGCAGCTCCGACTGCCAAAGATTGTGGAGAGATCATTTTGCCTGTCACTCCGCCTGAGGCATTTGCACCGACAGATAAGACTGGATCGATACCGATTGTTTCAGCTGATGTGTACTGCAGTTTGCAGAATAATGCATTTGAAGATGTGTCTGATCCCGTCAGAAATACGCCCAGCCACCCCAGTACCGGTGAAAAGAAAGGAAAGAGCACACCTGTACCGGCCAGCGCCATTGCAATTGTAATTGACATACCTGAATTGTTTGCCACAAAAGCAAAACCAACTATTGAAGCAATTGTAATTATCGGGAATTTGACCTGATTCAATGTGGCAGCAAAGCTTTTCAGGCCTTCTTTAAAGCTCATTCCTATTATCGGAAGTGAGATAATAGCTGATAGTATAGTAGCTGTTCCGGCAGTTGAAAGTATATTGAAATCGTACGGTTTGATATCCAGGAATCCACTGCCGTCAGGTCTGAGTATTGTATCTCTCAGTCCGGGAATGAAAAACTTAATATCCAGAATTGAGTTCAGCGCCTCTTTTACTGGCTGCATACCCCACGCCATTATCATGAGAGTCATTATTATGAAAGGAGACCATGCCCTGAAGATCTGGCCTGTTGAGTATTTATGTCCGGTGGAAATTAATTGTTGCGGTTCATCCCTGAAACGCCAGATTGATTTTGGTTTCCAGTATTTCAACAATACTGTAAGGCTTATGATTGAAGCCAGCCCGGCAAGTATTCCGGGCAACATCGGATTGACGTAATTTGATACCAGGAACTGAACAAGGGCAAAAACAATGCCCGAGACCAGAACGGCAGGCATTACTTCAAGAGATCTTCTGAAACCTGACATCATTACTACAAGATACAGCGGTACAATCAATCCAAGGATAGGGAGGGTTCTTCCTACCATTTGAGAAACAGCCATCTCGGGAAGGCCTGAAACCTGGGCAGCCGTTATCACGGGGATACCAACAGAGCCAAAAGCGACCGGAGCCGTATTTGCTACAAGGCTGATTCCTGCTGCATATAGAGGATGAAACCCAAGGCCCACGAGCATGGCAGCTGTGATTGCTACCGGGGCGCCCATACCGGCTGCTCCTTCAAGAAAAGCACCAAAAGAGAAAGCTACAAGTAAGGCCTGCAGCCTTCTGTCGGTCGTTATCGACGCCATAAAATTCTTTATTATTTCAAACTGCCCGCTGCTTACTGTTACATTGTACAGAAACATCGCTCCGATAATGACCCAGCATATTGGTAATAGTCCGTATAATGCGCCATGCAGTGTTGAAGCCAGGGCCAGTCTAACAGGCATGCCATATACAACAATTGCTAAAACAATAGCAATAAGGACAGTTAACAGGCTTGCCAGATAACCTTTCATTTTCTTGATTATCAAAGCCCAGAAAATAAAAGCAATTGGTATTGCGGCTATCAGAGCCGAAATGACAATGCTGTTAAGCGGATCAACAACTTGTGTCCAATTCACGTGCATGTTAGATTTTATTTATCAAATGATTAAAGCTAAACTAATTGATAAGCACCACAATTAAATCCATAACGTTTGTCTGCGTTGGCCCGGTCTTTACCAGACCACCTTCCTGCCTGAAAAAATTGTATGAATCACAAGTGCTGATGTATTTGTTTATGTCAAGGCCCAGGGCTTCTGATCGTTTCAACGTCTCAGGTTCAGCAACAGCGCCTGCTGCATCTGTGGGTCCATCTGTTCCGTCAGTACCTCCTGACAGGAAAACAACATCCCTGAGATCCTTTATCTTTTGAGCCATCAGAAGGGCAAGATGCTGGTTCCTTCCTCCCATACCGTCTCCTGTGATTTTTATAGTCGGCTCTCCGCCAAAAAGCAAACAGGACTTAATTCCCGGATCCTCATTCCTGTTTTTTATGAGGTTGCTGAAAACAAAGTCTGCTGCATCTTCAACATCTGAGTGAAGGGTGCTGGTGATTATCTTTGTTGCATAGCCAAGTGCTTCTGCTTTTTCTTTGGCTTTCTTCAATGCCAGACTGTTGTTACCAATAATAAGGTTTGTTGTTAGTCTGAAAGCTTCATCAGATTCCTTTAGAGTCTCTTTCCGTATCTTATTGATCCCCTCGTTAAGGATCCCTGTAATTCTTACAGGCGTTTTATCCTTTATCCCGTATTTTTCAATAATATCCAGAGCATCCTTAAAAGTCGTGGGATCAGGGGCTGTTGGTCCTGATGCAATTACATCAAGAGGATCCCCGATAACATCAGACAGAATAAGGCTTACTACCCTGGCAGGATAGGCTGCGAATGATAACATTCCTCCCTTGACTTTTGACAGGTGCTTTCGGATGCAGTTCATTTCGTTGATATTGGCCCCGCTTTTAAGCAGCAGGTCTGTAAGGATCTTAAGATCATTCAGTGTGCATCCATCGGGAATATCTGTAAGAAGAGCAGAACCTCCGCCCGAGATCACACAGATAACAAGATCATCTTTGGTTGCTCCATTAACAATCGAAAGGATGCTCTCTGTTCCCTTGAGTCCGTTTTCATCAGGTACAGGGTGGCCGGCTTCGGTTACAACTGCATAATTCAGAGGAACAGCGTGTCCGTATTTTGTTACAATATGTCCGGAAGTGATCCTTGATCCAAGTATGTTTTCAATTGCTTTTGCCATTAACACACTTGCCTTTCCGGCTCCCGTTAAATATATATTCTTAATCTCAGCAAGTTGAAACCTGTGGTTATCGATTTTCAAAACATCATTTTCCACGCTTACAAAATGAGGGATCAGAATATCAGGTTTGACTATTTCGACACCGGCCAGGAAAATTTCTCTGGCATTATTTCTAAGGACATTATCCATAAGACTGTTTGATATAACCCGGTTTAATAACGGAATATTTTATCCAAGAATATTCTTCAGGGCGCCCAGAAGCATGTTGATATGATTCGGTGTGCAGCTCTCGCCCATTAATCCGATTCTCCAGACTTTCCCGGCGAAATCTCCAAGGCCTGCACCGATCTCAATATTATATTCATTCAGCAGACGGCCCCGCACAGTTGCATCATCAACACCTTGCGGGATCTTAATTGCATTAAGCATAGGCAGCCTGTATTCCGGGGCAACGACAAATTCAAAACCCATATCTTCAAGACCCTTTCTGAGTTTCATATGGTTATTCCTGTGTCTTTCAAAGCGTTCTTCAAGGCCTTCTTCAAGCACAATCCTTAATGCCTCGTGCATTGCGTAAAACATTGAAACAGGGCCGGTGTGGTGATAAGCCCTTTTAGCTCCTGTCCAGTATTTCGTTAACAGCGATATATCAAGATAAAAGCTCTGTACCCTTGATTTCCTTGAATTAATAAGCTCCAGTGCTTTTGTATTAAAAGAGACTGGTGATAATCCGGGAGGAGCCGAGATACATTTCTGGGAACCGCTGTAGACAGCATCAATGCCCCATTCATCTATAAGCAGCTGAGTGCCGCCAAGGGAAGTCACAGCGTCTACAAGGAATAATGCTCCGGCATCCTTTACAATCCTGCTTATCTCTCCCAGTGGTTGCAGGACACCTGTTGATGTTTCAGCGTGTACAATAGCAACTAATTTTGGTTTGCAATGATCGAGAGCTTCCCTGACCTTTGCAGGGTCAATGGGTTCTCCCCATGGTGCAGTTACTCTTACGACTTTGGCGCCGTATCTTTCAGCTATTTCACACATTCTGCCTCCGAATACGCCTTTTACACAGATTACAGCTGTGTCACCTGGTTCCAGCAGGTTCACAAGGCAGGTTTCCATTCCGGCAGTTCCGGTTGCAGATATTACTGAAGTAAGCTCGTTTTTTGTCTGGAATACCTGGCGGGTCATATCCATTACCTCATCAATTATCTGAATGAACTGCGGATCAAGATGTCCTATCATAGGAGTTGAAAGTGCCTGAAGCACTCTGGGATTCAGATCGCTGGGACCCGGTCCCATCAGAAAGCGCCCTTTTGGTTTTAGTTCGTTTAACATAGATACTCGGTTTTATAGTTTTTAATTATTTAAATTTTAATCTGATATCGGTAAATCATTTTCTTCTCTTAAATATGGCATTGTTAGAGGACCTTCAGGCAAGACACAGATCATAGCCTTGTTCCCTTTTTTCTTTACAAGTTCTGCAGTAAGAGATGCAATATTGTCAGCAGGATATAACAGGGCAAGCTTTATCTGATCGTGGCTCAGCTTATCACTGAACATATACACATCAGCCTTCTTCTGGACAATAGCCTGAAAAAAGATTTGCCATGTATCCTTTAAGTGATCTTCATTTTTTATTATGAATTGCATCAGATCATCAACACTTCCTACTGATCTGAGAATAGTCTCATAATCACTGCCGGCCGGTATCCCGTCCCAGCACTCGGCAGCCATAATTATTGTTCCGCCCTCTTTAATTATCTCTGCAGCAGCACACATCCCCTTAACTGTCTGGTAAACATTAAGATCCAGCGGATAGCCTGAATTACTTGTTATAACAATATCGTATAATTTACTGACCGGGACCATTGCTGATTCTTTTACATACTCACAACCAGTCTTATGAGATGTTCTCAGATCACCTGCAAAAACTGCTGTTATCTCTTTCCTCTTATTAAGGGCCACGTTAAGCAGGAATAAGCCAGGTACCAGTTCTGCAGCTTCCATTATCTCCTCCCACAGGGGATTCCCATAAGTGATTCCCCATCTGGTCTTCTCGTGAGACAAATGGTCTATTGAATGGTTAAATTTTATAGTTTCAACTGATGCCAGTCCGGGAATAAGTGCTTTCCCTCCGCCTGAGAATCCTGCAAAAAAATGAGGCTCGATGAAACCTGTCAGTATTTTAACCCTGCATTCAAGAATTTCTTTATTCAGAAAGATTGAATTCCCTGATTTTGTAGTACCGACACAGGTATGCTGGTCTGTATCATTTGCATCATTTTGTATGATCCTGAATCCGGAAACTATTTTTTCCCCAAGGATATTTATTAATTCCCTGTCTGTTGCCAGTCTGTGGGTGCCGTTAGCACAGAAGAATATTATATTATGTTCTGGAATATGACTGAGTTCACCCAGTATTGCAGGCATAATTACATGATAAGGCGTTGCCCTTGTAATATCACTGAAGATAATGCCAATTTTATCCCCGGCATTAACAATGTCTCTGAGGGGCTTGCTCTTAGGTGGATTCCGGAGCGCTTTGCTTACAGCACCGGACTGATCAGGCAAGCATTCATTCCATTTTGGTTCTATGAGATCAATATCATAATTGTCAGGTAATTCAAATGAATGACCTCTCTTTCCGTATGCCAGCTTAATAATCATACTTTAAAATCCAGGATCAATTAAGTTAATTTTTTCTGAAGACAGTATTTAAAAGTTTTTCGTCTGTTATTTATTACAAATGTTCAGAAGCGGGCAATGAATTCCAGTGTTATTTTGTCAGTGTGGACAGGAAGGTTACCGCTTAGGTAATTCTCATAATTAAATCTGATCTCCGAGTAGAATTGCCTTGGCTCAAATCCTATATTTAATCCCAGGGTTATCCTGTTTACATCTATCTCATTCCTGAAGATTGAATTTCCGATAAAGTCCCACCTTAAAGTCGGAGTAATAAGATGTATGATTGTCTTGTCTGAATTAAAATTGTAGTATGAATGGATATAAAGACCGTCATCATGTTGTCTTACGGATAATGTATCTGTCCAGTTCCTTCGTATATATTCCGATTCGATAAGAAATGAGTTGTTTGAATATCTGAGCTCGCCCCCGAACATTGCCAGCTTTTCTTTTCCTTCCGCTTCCCCCAGGTATGAGTTCATTACAACACGGAACCCTTTCTCAGGACCTGCAATCAATCTCCCTACAAAATTTGGCCGGGATATCCATTGCGGATTGTTGTTTCCTGTACCGTTCACTGACCCGATAAGGATTCCAAGCGGCAAACTGGTATTGAATTTGTAATCGGCATAGAAGCCTATATCCCGCATGCCGTCGTTAATATATTTGGATAAAAATGAGCGGTTGGCAAATATGTTTTCAGCAGGATTACGCATATAATCTGTAGAAAAAGGGATCTTTCTCTGTCCGAGATAAAAGTCGAGGTTTTTGATTGGTGAAAACCTGACATAGGCATCAAGCATTTTCATTTTGCCTTCATCCGAAAGATCAATCTCAGCTTTATAAGACATCACATCGTTGATTTTTCCTCTAACCCCAAAACGGGCATTCCTGACCTCAAAGCGTATCAGCGATCTGTTGAGATCATATTCTACTTTTGTTTTCAGGACCCCGTCAATATCCGGGATATATTCAGAACGATTTTCATCTGTTTCCTGCCCCTTTAGAGTCATCGCACATGCAATGAAAAAGAATAAAAACAGGCATTTTAAAAGTCTTGAAAGGCTTTTTCGCATAAAATGGCATTTTTATGTAAGAAAGAGTATTATGAAGATCTGTCTTATAAGAGTCATTCGATTATTTCAGCATCATCAAATCTGCCGGAATTGATATTTATCCGCGTATGATGGACTTTCTTTATGCTTCTGCCACCAAGGAAACCCCATCCTCCGCCTCCCAGCAGGAAACCAAGCGCATATAGTCCGCCATTATTATTCTGGGCATACATTGTTATACTGTCGCTGAAAAGCATGCCGATGAAATCGAAAGGAGCAATGAATCCATGCCATAGCCCACCGAAAAATCCATAAGTATGTCCTGAAAGACAATGATCCACATTCTCACTCCGGGCACAACCTGAAAGTATTAAAATACAAATTATCAGCGGAAGAACATAAAAGTACTTTCCGGGAAAAGCTTTCTTCATTTATTGATGTATATGTTAGTTATATCAGAAAAGATCAAGCTCAACGGATTTACCTGAATATTTTCTCTCATGGTTCAGCAACCATCTCTTTCGTTCGAGACCCCCCGAGTATCCAACCAGGGTTCCATCTGACCCTATGATCCTGTGGCAGGGGATAAGGATAGCTATTCTGTTCGAGGAATTAGCCTGTGCAACTGCCCTTGCCGATCTTGTATCTCTCAGATCCCTGGCCTGCTGCCCGTAAGATTTTGTCGTGCCAAAGGGGATCTTTACAAGGTCTCTCCAGACAGCCTGCTGAAAATCTGTTCCCAGCATAACAAGCGGAAGGGTGAATTCTTTCCTTTTGCCTCTAAAATACTCCCTCAGTTGTTTTCTTAACGACCTCAGATGCTTATTGCTTCCTTCTTTCACCTCTGAAGCCATGATCCGTGCAACCGGCTCAATTATATCAGCCTGTTTTTTCCCTTCAGTGAATTCAAGAAGGCATATCCCTTCTTTCGTTGCAGCAGCAGCAATCTCACCAAGAGGTGTTTCAATATTAATTATCTTGATCATAAATCCGGTATGGGTCTTATTTGTTTTTATCCTGGAACCTTTGTGATGCCGATTTAATGAATTTAATATTCCTGAATCTCAGGGCAGACCATTCATCATCGATTGATACCATCCTCACCCCATGGAACCCTGCACTATTGAGAGCCTTCCATCCTTTATCACGTTCAAGTCCTGAGGAATACTTCCTTGAGGTCTTCTTAGGATAACAAAACCACAGGACTCCGTCAGCTGTAAGGTTGTGAAGTGCCACAGGAGCTATCCTTTCAACATCAGCCATCGTCCTGACAAAGATTATCATGAACTCATAGGGGCAGCGGGGATCAACTTCATAGTCCGTTATTACATCAGGTAACTCTTCAGAGAGGGCTTTTTTAAATGATTCTTCAGCATTAATAAGGGTTATTCTTTTGTATTGTTTGTAGTTAAGTTTTCTAAGAAGATCTTTCATCCCTGCCAGATTTTAATGTTAAATGTAATAAAAAATTGAAATACAGAAAAAAGGTTATAACTTTGAGGCATCGAATTTGGGGTGCCTTAAAATTACGGGCTGAGATCATACCCTTGAACCTGATCCGGATAATGCCGGCGGAGGAAAGAGAAAATTCCTGTTCACAGCCTGACATCAACATCTCACTTTCGCATTTGATAGTTCTAACATTAAAGGTTCAGACTACTTGACAGCTGTCAGGATCACTATTGATTAAATGAACAATGAGATGAGCAGATTAATTCTTGTTATTATTGCAGTTTTTATTTACATGGCTGATGTATCAGCTGATCAGCAAAGAGGTTCCGTTATAAGCGGTAAAGTAACCGATCAATCGGGTAATCCTGTCGCCGGCGCTTCAGTCAGGATAGACAATACTTTTTTGGGTGTCCACAGCCGCCCGGATGGGACTTACTCAATAGCCAATCTGAAAGATGGCACTTATAAACTGCTATATTCTTTTATGGGTTATGAGCAGGAGTCCCGTGAAGTTGTGCTTTCAGGCAGTGCTGTTATTGATGTTACACTCTCCGAAATGACAATGTTCCCCGGAGAGGTTGTGGTGAATGCCACACGGGCAGGCGACTTCACTCCTCTTACATATTACACTGTCGATAAGGATGTTTTGCAGAAACAGAACTTCGGACACGATCTTCCTTTTATCCTCAGTATGACACCATCGCTTGTCGAGACATCAGAAGCAGGTAATGGCATAGGATACACTAATCTCAGGATAAGAGGTTCGGATGCGAGCAGGATAAATGTAACAATTGACGGGGTGCCTCTTAACGACCCGGAATCGCAGCAGGTTTTCTGGGTTGATATCCCCGATCTGGCATCTTCGGTCGACAATATACAGGTCCAGAGAGGAGTGGGAACATCGTCAAATGGTGCCGGAGCTTTTGGTGCAACAGTAAGCATCCAGACCAAAAATCCTGAAAATGAACCATTTGCTGAAATAAGCTCAAGCGCCGGCAGTTTCAATACTTTTAAGAACACACTATCCGCCGGTACAGGATTGCTCGCAGGGAAATTTGCATTCCAGCTGCGTTTCTCGGATCTGCGAAGCGAGGGTTTCATTGACCGTACAGGATCGGACCACAGATCAGCTTTCATGAGCGGTCACTTCAGAACAGAGAAATCTCATCTGAAAGCCAATATTATACTCGGAGAAGAACATACAGGCATCGGATGGTGGGGTGTGCCAAAAGAATTGCTGTCTGAAAACAGAAGATACAACCCGGCCGGTGAATATACCGATGAAAATGGCATTAAGAAATATTATGATAATGAGAGCGATAATTATAATCAGAATCATTATCAGCTGTTCTATACCAGGAAAATTAACAGTAATTTCAGCTTCAATACTGCCTTACATTATACCGCAGGGAAAGGTTACTATGAGGAATATAAGGAGGATGTTAGCCTGGCTGACTACGGCCTGCCTCCTGTGACAGGAGAGGTTCAGCAGTTTGAAAGCGACCTTATCAGGCAGAAATGGATGTCTAATGGCTATTATGGCCTTATCTATGCATTAAAATACTCAGGAGCGAAGATTGATGCTACGGCCGGGGGCGGGGCGAATTTCTATTCGGGAGACCATTACGGAAAGATAATCTGGACATCCGTCGGGA
>CAYNRI010000006.1:0-54139 GCA_964399575.1 uncultured Rikenellaceae bacterium | reverse complement strand
AGGCTGAACCCTATATTTGTATTCGAGGTCGGATATGTATTTGCCACAAAAGGATCGGTCATTGAATGATCAGCATAGATCTGAAGGTTGAATCTGTCGCTCAGAACGTAATCAGCTGTCAGTCCTGCCGTAAGGATCCGCTGACCGGCGACAGGCTGGTTAACATTTTCAACAAGCTTCCTTGTCAGGGTTTTGTTATCCCTTATTGACAGGTCAAACCTCAGATTCAGATCGCTTTCCAGAGTTCTCTGTCTTCCTCCTGTCTTCAGGATGATCTGCACATCATCAAATCTGTAACCTGCACCGAGCACCAGTTCGTTGATCCTTGCATCTGAAATCTGGTTATTCGAAAAATTCAGAGCTATTGTACGTGACTTTCTCCACTCCACCCTGGTTGTCAGACTGTTCTTCCAGTTCATATCTATGTTGATCAGCGGGCTGAACTGTTCATTCATCATAACTGTGTTTATCTCGAACTGCTGGATAAAATTCTTCTGGAGGTCACGGACATTGCTTAAGCCGTCAATATCTGCAACAAATCCCAGATTAGTTGTATATGAACCGATCTGATATGTACTCCTGTACTGATGTGAAATATTTATTGACCTGAATACTTTCTGAACAAACTCAAACCTCGACAAGCCGTCAAAAGTAAGCCGCCAGTTAGGCAGCATCCTTAGTGCTGAAGGGAAAGTTTCAAGTGGTACTTTTTGCGGGTCTGTTTTCGTATATGCGGCTATAAAAGCAGGTATCATCACTTCGCGAGAGGTCTGCCCATACCCGCTTTTATACTCCCCTTCAAGCTGTTCGCCTGTAGAAGGATCTGTGTCGGGATCATATCCCGGATCTCTTCTCTCTCTTTCAGCTGCCCTCCGCTCAGATATTATAACAAGGTTCTTTTTAAAGGCTTCAAAGGTAGGAGAGACATAATCATTTGTTTTAGAGATTTTCTCAAAGGCTGTTCCCCAGGAGATCACCGATATTGAGAAGGTTCCGTAGACATTCTTATTTCGCGTACTATCGGGGAAATTGCCATTACGATCGGCAATATAGTACATACTGGCTGTTTCCTGAAAACGCCTGTCGGCACTCACATCGATCCTCATCCCCGGGAAAGGCTCAACAGTAGCTCTTGCTGAAATATCAAACCTGTTATTATAGGAGGCAGGTGTGTTAAGCATAGTATCTCTTGTGATCCAGCCGTTGTTCACCGCCTTATTAAAGAAATTCTTATCGCTATAACCCAGTATAAATGGCCATCCTGGCGCCATCATATCATTCTCGCCCGACATTCCCAGGTATTTTGCCCCCGGCAGATAGCCAGGCAGGTACTGTCCCTGGGAAGAAGTATAGCTTAGGCTTACTGACCTGACCCCCATCAATGCCCTCAGGAAATATTCACCAGTAATTGTTACAGGACTTCGTTTGACAGGAACTCTCCCCTCTATTGTTATAGTTGCCCCATCAGCCTGCTCTGAGGATGTGAAATTGACCCTGTTCTCACTGATTATTTCAACTTTGCCATTTACCTCCTCACCAGTTTTCTTTGTTACCCTGACTTTTACATCTTTTGTTCGCAGGTTATGAACTATTGACCTTACAACATCTGGCCGTATATTAACATTCTCCCGGTTGTATGTAACTGTTCGTAATTCTGCTTTCATCCTTTGTTTTGCATCCGGCCGGGTATTGTTTTCTATGTTCTTAAGGAATTTCGATTTCGAATAAATTGAAGACAGGTTTGCCATTGCAGTCAGAGATAGTTCACTGTGATTCTGAATCGCATTCCCAAGATTGATATTCATACTGTCAGGGTAAACGGCACCAGCCTGCCAGGTATAATCAGCTCCATACCTGGCTGTTGAACTGAGCCATGAGAGGAGCGGCAGCTTATTTATCGGCAGATTATAATTTACATTTATGAAATGGTTGTAGCTTGTTGTACGCCCGAAATTCCTGAGGTTTGTAAGAACCGAATCACGCCATAACTCAAATTCACTTTTGTATCTGTCGCGGTCTACTCCCCCTTCGGGTTCATCAATACGCGCAATATTTGTTGATGTAAAATCTATTTTAAGCTGTCTTGTCAGATCATATTTCACATCGAAGATCCTGCTCCATTCAAAGTCTTTTTTAAAAGTGGGCATGATCCTGAGATTCGGATTATTGATGTTGCGTGTTTTTATCTCATTATAATACCTTGAGAGGTCATTTCTGATTGTGATACTTTTAGGAAAGATATAGAAATTGAAATCCTTTATTATCCTGAAGACAGGTGCATTCAGGAACTTCACATTTTTAAACGGTGTAATATTGGCAGGCGTTCCGTTAAAATTATAGTTAAGGCTTGCTTTATGGTTCTTTTCAACATCGATCTCAGTCTTTGTATTACTGCTTGTAACTTCATTATAAGCATAGTTGACACTTATATTTGACACATCCCATGGATGTGACTTTTCGCCTTTTTTTGTAAGTCCGGCATTACTTACAGTAAGAGTCTTTCTTTGGGTGTAATCTTCGGCAATTGCTTTGATTGAGTCTCTTGCCGCTTCTGTTCCGGCTTCCTCAATAGCATCAGAGAGAAGGATGTCAGGATCAAGTGGATTGTATTGCGGTTTTATTCTTGATTCCGAAAAACCAAGATAAACAGGTAATCTTACTCCCGCCTTTTCCGGGAAGAACTTACCAAGCTCCAGTGTCGATGACAGATCATACTGTGTGAACTCTTCCTTACTTCTTTCGTTAACGCTTTTCTCAATGCTTCCCCAACCCGGTGTGCTTGCCTGACCTACAAGATCGATACTACCCAGATCTGCCAGTCTTGCCTGTAAATGAGCATTTGCTGCCCATCCGCCATCTTCAATAAAATCACTTAATCTTAGTTCATTAACCCATATCTCACCTGACCTGGGAAAACCATCGTCTCTCTCCGGGTTACGGGTCTTAATGGGATTGCGTACCCCCACCATAATTACCTTAACATTGCTGAGGTTAGGATTTCCTGAGACATAGACCTTGTTGACCCCATCAGACCAGGCATATACATCTGTCGGCTTTAAAGAAGACCCTGCTTCCTGCATCTTTCTGTTTCTTTCCTTCTTGGCTTCCTGGAGAATTGTAAGATCTATATTGAACTGGTTTTCCTTCGGCCATACAAGAGCCCTTGATTCCTCTGAATTGTTATCATAGGTTCCGGGAGCAGTGAGCTTCAACGGAACTTCATATTCATAGAAATTACTTTTATAATCAGTACCTATCCTTATGAAAGCTGTAAGCTCATCATCATATAGCGGTTCTCCTATCAATGCTTCAGCATGGACTTCCATTCTAAGGCGCCGGTACTGGCGCATATCAAGGTTCACATTCTTATAGGCAGCCCGGGCATCTCCATCTTCAAGGTTCTGGACCTTCACTACCATTGACTGTTCGTTAAGCTGCCTGAGCTGGGGATTGGAAGGGTCAACGATCCTGTTAAATCCTGGCGGCAGGACATAGTTAACAGGTACTTTCCCGGCATTTTCTTCAATACTTACAGAACTTATTTCGAATGTTCCGTCATTTACTTCAGGTATTGTAATTCTTTCTCCACCCTCCATAAATGCTATATTGTATTTCCGCCATTCTGCCCTTACCAGGTTCATCTCAGCAAAACGCATTATAACCGGTTCATCGAAAGTCTTCAGGAATACTCTCATGAAACGTATCGATTTGAAATCGCTTATCGTTCCAACTGTCTTTTCATACTCAGTAATAGGGATCTTGAACTGGAACCATTTGACTGCCGAGGTCTGATCGTTGGGAAATGTCACTTCATGTTCAATTTCATCAACAATATAATTTGAACCGACTTTCATGTCTGCAGGTCTCAGGCTTACCCTGTACTGGTAGTAGCTTTCAGTTTCATTCAGTGTATTATCACGGTTAACATCTTCCATGTCGGGAATAGTGGAACCTGAAGTAGGATAAGATTCCTGCGACATCTCAGAGGTTGGGGAATTTCCATCAGGACCATTATATTTCTTGTATCTCTCAAGGATGCTTTTCTGCTCAAAATCGAAATCTGAACCTCTTGAATAATGAAAATCATCACTTGACGGGTCTTTAAGAATGTTCTGATATACTTCGGAACTTGTTAAAAGCAGGGAACGTTGAAGATAGTTTGCAAAAAATGACTGTTCATCAACATTACCGAGGCCATCGAGGCCGACATCCTGGTATTTTCTTGATTCGGAAGCATTATCAAAAGCATTTACAACTGACTGGACAGTAGGTACCCTTCCCCAGGCTGTTGTATCAATGTTTATCAAATTTTCCGACCCGGGAAGCCCGTTCTCGAAACTTTTACGCGAGTCTTTTAGTATATCTTCGGAGATATTTCCAAGATTAAAATAAAGATCACCGCCTTTATGACCTGTTTTCTCAACAAACGGGTCCATCAGCCAGAATTCAATGTATTGAACATTTGCCGTCTCAAAATCGCTTGTCAGGACCTCCCTCATAAAACCACCCCATCTTGATTCAGGATCGTTCAGTTTGCCGTCAGAGGTTATCCCTCCTGAATAGGGCCCCGGATCGGTGTCATAGTTATAAGGACCTTTTTCATCAGGATAATAAGCAAGGTTAAGGACAGAGATTGTTGTTGGTATCCCTGTTGTACTCTCTTTATTAGGGAAGATCTCGTTTTCATATACCTCTCTTACAAAATGGCTTGATTGCTCATCCGGGTTCTCCTTAATGTGATCAGGAGTTGAAGCTCCGTTCCTCAGAAAAAGAGGGTCGATAACATACCACGCCAGCTTGGCTCTGTTATATCCGCTTATGAGGTTATTGTTAAGATTGGCTTCAGGGAACAATGCGTCCTGGCCTCTCGGAATACTTGAGAGTGTCCATGAATTAAATGATTTGAGATCAAGCGGGATCTCACTAGACTCAAAATCATCAATATATGAGTTGCCTGAGTTGGAAATAGCTTTTGAATGCCCGGGAACAAGCTGGGCAAATTCACCGAAAAAAGATATTGTTGAGGGTGTCTTGGTCTCGAGCAGGGGTATCTTATCTATGATATTAGTAAGTACCTGCGACTGGGTCTTATAGGAAGTGTTTAGTCCCCATATTGTGTTTGATATTGGTTCCTCTCCATAATTTACTTTCTGAGTATAAGGCCTTTCATTCAGGTGCAGGATCGTTCCTCCGATATTGAAATTATTGGAGAACTTGTAATCGAGGTGTGTGCCAAGAAGTGTTTTTGTCTGAAAACCAAAATACTGGTTGCTTTCAAGGGATACCTGGATGGCAGCTTCTGATTCGAGCAGCGAAGAGTTAATAATTGTCACAGTACCAAGGTTATAATCAACAGTATAATCAACATTCTCGGTAAGAGTGACTCCTCCGGCTGTAACCTTTACAGATCCGGCCGGGATATTTGCAGCATTAAGGCTGATCTCCGAACTGGCGGCTGAGGAAAACTGACCGGTCATCTTGAATTTGTTTTTTTCAGCCATCTGTTGTGCAACAGTCCTTGTTGAGTCGTAGAGTTCCTGAAAAACATATTTATCTGCAACAAGGTCATTCCCGATCTGTTTGCGCAGGTGGTTGCCAAATGGTTCTATCACAGGGAATATTATTTTTCCCCTGCCCATATTCACCGTCACCCCCTCAATAAAATCAAAATAACCATCTGATACCCAATCTCTCTGCGAATTCAGATTATCAAGCCCCATTACCTGGAGAAGGATTTTATCAGCCAGATTACCTTCAGGTATGTAATTGATTGAGTTGCCAGTTTTGTCATCTTCATAAAGAATATTCAACTGGAAATCATTGCTTTCAAGCTTACCCGATCCAAGTGAATAGACGTTTTTCATCATCAGGTCCCAGGTGGGGAATTTCGGACTGAGGGTAGTGCCTTTCAGAAGCTTCAGAACAAGGGTTTGCGGGGCATCGATACCATCTGAAGAAAATTCACCCACTTTATAGACCTGACCGTTAAGAGTATATTCATAGGCAACTGCAAGAACTTCATCAGTGTTAAGTGCTGTGTTAAGTGATATATAACCCAGTTGCCTGTTGACAGTGTATTCGCGTTCGTTAAGTCTTCTTGCGTTTTCGATTTTCTCAAAATCCCGCCCGATCTGAAAAGAAGGATACAGGGGATTAAAGACATTTGTTATCTGATCAACATTTCTCATCGCGGAATACGTTGACAGGACCTGCTCATAAAGCCTGTTTGTATTATTATCGGGATATCTGACATCGCCGGGAGCTGGCTGGAATTCGGGTATTGTGTTGAATATATGACTGCTGTTCTCTGCCAGATCAGTGAATGCAACTATATTTCTGGCCTGTTCGTAACTGCTTGTTTTATTTGTTACCCATATCTCAATGCGTTCAATATTGACACCCGAGCTGATAGTCGGCAGGTTCCTTAACGCTCCATCATAAATATCCCTGAAGAACTGAGAAAGAAAGAAGTGCCTGTTGGCTTCATAATCATCGGCATAAATCTCAAATTCAGTCTGCTGAGCTCCTCCTGAGGTATTGATTACTGAAGTCTCACCTTTTTGCTGGGAGAGCACTGATGTAACTGTCAGTTTTCCGAACTGCATCTCTGTCTTTAGCCCGAACAGGCTGTAACTGCCTGTTATCAGTGTCCCTGTCAGGGGAAGAGTGACATCACCAGCCTCAACTTTCTTTAGTATCTCATCCTCTTTACCCGAATACTGCAACTTTGTCCTGTTCTCAAATTCGAACATGGCATCTGTGTTGTAGTTAATCCCTAGTTCCATTTTGTCACCAATTGTACCGGTGACATTCATCTGTATCTTTTCTTTAAAATCAAAAGTGGGTATTGTCCGCAGTTTCTCAGATAATGTCGGGTTTTCGGTTCTTGAAATATTTATTCCAAAGATGAGCTCAGCAGAACCCTGTGGAATGATATTTATAATATTGCTCCCGAAGATCTTATCGAATGTCTCCCCCCCTACCTCTATCTGGGGTATAAGGGTCGATCTGAAACTTGATTCTTTTCCTGTTATCCTTGACTGCCAGTACTCGCTCATTGCCCTCCGGTATTCGTATTTACGGAATTCCTCAGGGCTCATATGAACCGGGGTCCTGTAATCAAAAGGTCCTACTTTCTGATAAATTATATATTCATTTTTTTCAGGATCATAAATAGCTGAATACCTGATATTAGATGGATTATCAAGAAACAAGGGAGCTTTAGGAGTCGTTATCCATGGATTCCCTGAGACATCCTGCAGCTTAAGAATTGATTTTTGAGTTGTATCTGTTGAAGACTGGACAGGCACCTGTCCTCTTGCTTCTCCGGGAACTATCAAGAAGGAAATGCAAAGTGTAAAATAAAGAATTACCAGGAAAATTCTATTTGATTTCTCTGATCCCAATCCGGCTTATATTCTGAATTACAAGTTCTTAAGCGCCTTCCTGATAATTTCCTCAACAGTCAGGTTCTTTTCCTCCCTGATAATTTTGTCAAGGACTTTCATGACAGCGCTTTTAGCAAACCCAAGCATAACTAATGCTGATAACGCCTCGTCACGGTTAGTATTGTCTGAAATTGCAAATATTTCACCGGTTCCGGCCTGTTTGCCCAACTTGTCTTTGAGATCAACTATTATCCTTTGTGCACTTTTTAAACCAATTCCCTTAACACTCTTCAGGATGTTAACGTCTGCCCCAATAATAGCACGCTCAATTTCAGCAGGTGTCAGGGAGGAAAGCATCATTCTTGCAGTACCCGCTCCTATTCCTGAAACTGAAAGAAGTGACCTGAAGATATCCCTTTCTTCCTTGTCAGCAAATCCGAAAAGTTGATGACTGTCTTCCCGGATAACTTCATGTACAAGGACCTTATATTCTGTTTTAGTGTCAAGCTTCGAGAAGGTGTTCAGGGATATGTGAATGAAATATCCTATGTCACCGGTCTCAATAATCAGAAATGCCGGATTGATCTGAGTAATTGTGCCTTTAATATAATCGATCATAAATGTGGTTCCGTGTTAGTAATTTCAGGTGGCAGTTCGTCAACTTTGTCAGGGTGAATTTCAATATCCTGATGTTTTAGTGGATTCTTGGTAATTTCAGCATGCAATAACCTGTTTCTGTAAATGCTGCACGCCAGATAAATTGCCTGACGGAATGAATTTTCAGAAGCTTCTCCCTTCCCTGCTATCGGGAATGCTGTTCCATGCACCGGTGATGTCCTTACAAATGGCAATCCTGCAGTGAAATTCACGCCGGAATCAAAAGAGAGAGCTTTAAAGGGAGCTAGTCCCTGATCATGATACATTGAAATGATCCCGTCAAACCTTGTGAACGAACCGGCTCCGAAGAATCCATCTGAAGGGAAAGGGCCGAAAACCATTATCCCCTCCTTCTCAGCCTGCTTTATTGCCGGAATTATCACATCGTTTTCTTCAGTTCCAAGCAGGGTTTCTTCACCGGCATGAGGGTTTAATCCAAGCACAGCAATCTGAGGTTTACGTATCCCAAAATCAATATTAAGTGACTTGTTCATCAGCCTGATTTTCTTAATGAGCGATTCAATTGTAATTAATTCAGGGACTTTTCTTAACGGGACATGGTCTGTTACGAAACCTATCCTCATGTTTTCACTTATCATGAACATAAGTACTTCATCTACCCCGGTTCTTGATTTAAGATAGTCTGTATGCCCCCTGAAATTGAAAGTTTCCGACTGTATGTTTTTCTTGTCAATAGGAGCCGTTATAAGAACATTTATTTTACCGGCCTTCAGATCTTCCAGTGCTCTTTCAAGAGAAATAAGAGCTGCTTCTCCCCCCTGAGGCGTGGCTTTACCCAATTCAACCCTTACATTATCATCAAGGCAGTTTATCATATTTGATTTCCTGATATTAGCTTCCTCAGGGATTCTAATATTATTGAAGCTGAAATTTGTGATATTGAGAGCCTTTCGATGATAAGCGGCAACTTTTGGGGAACCGTACACTACAGGTACACAGATATCATTTATTAACGGATCATTAAGGGCTTTAAGGATTACCTCATAACCTATACCATTGATATCACCGTGAGATATGCCGGCTATTATCGGATTACTTTCCATATTCAGATTATTTCATTTTATTATAATTCTTAGCATATTCTTTCAGAAAAGTGGCCAGCAGCCTTAGTCCTGAAGCAGGACCGTCTTTCAACCTGTAATTGTCATCCTTTCTGAGAAGCCCTGTCCCCGCAATATCAAGGTGGATAAGGGGGAATCCGGTAAATTTCTCGAGAAATTTACCGGCAGTTATGGCGCCTGCTTCGCGACCACCAATGTTCCTTATGTCTGCAAAATCCGATTTGATCATCTCAGAATATTCATCCCAGAAGGGCAACTCGGCAATTCTTTCATGCACAATATTACCGCACTCTTCAAGAAGAGAAATATACTTCCGGTCGGCATTTGTCATCATGGCAATAGCCTGATTACCGAAGGTTGCTGCTGCGGAACCGGTAAGGGTTGCAATATTGATTATTATTTCAGGTTTATATTTTGATGCATAACTGATTGCATCTGCCAGGATAAGGCGGCCTTCCGCATCTGTATTTCCTACTTCAACTGTCATTCCGTTATGCATTGTAATTATATCACCCTGGGTATATGCATTTCCGCCAGGACGATTATCAGTTACCGGTAAAAAACCCATTATATGCAAAGGGATCCTATTCCTTGCTGCAGTGTAAAAGACACCGGCTACAGTTGCAGCTCCGGCCATGTCACCCTTCATCTGAGCCATATAATTGTCTGGTTTGATGTTCAATCCACCAGTATCATATACTATTCCCTTCCCAACCAGGACAATAGGTTTCTTGTTTAGTTTCCGGGCAGGATTCCACTCAAGAACGCAGAATACAGGAGGATCAACACTTCCTTTATTTACTGCAAGTAACCCTCCCATCTTAAGAGCTTCAATCTTCCCTTTCCTCAGGATATCTACATTAAAGCCGCCTTCCCTGCCTATTTTCTCAACTTCAGAAGCAAGAGCATCAGCATTTAAGAAGCTAACCGGCTCATTTATAAGATCACGGGTGAAATATACTGCATCAGTAAGATCCCTAAGCCATTGTATCTCAGCCTTTGTTAAATCACCAAGAAGCAGTAGTTTCGACGGATAAGATCTGTTTTTATCATTCTCATCCTTTTTTGTTTTGTATTTATCAAACGAATAGACCCCCAGGATCAAACCTTCTGCAAAATCTTCAATTGCTTCTTTATAGGCTTTGTGAGAAGTAATTACAAGCTCTGAATGATTATTGGACTTAATAAGCTTTTTAAGTCCTGCAGCTGATTTTCTCAATTCCTCACGGGTCCTGAAATGGCTTTTTTCATTCTTCACCCTTACAATGTAGGTGCACCTGTAGTATGAATTGATGAAAACATAGTCCTCTTCTGCTTTAAGCTGTTTTAAGGCGTATTCACTTTCCGTTTTTGTCAGCTTCAACATGTCAGGTACTTCTGCTTTACCGACTACACAGACTATCGATTGATCGGGAGATATCTGAGATATTTTAAGTATATCCGGTTTCATCAGTATATAATTTTGATTTTAAAGGTCTGATGGAACCCAAATGATTGAAAATTACATACATACGTGTTTGCGTATTTAATACATGTGGGTTTCATCTTGATATTTTGAAATTAAGGATCAAAGTTAACAAATTATTCAATGGTTTTCCTTCAATACATTACCTTTACAGAGACAGCACAGATAAGCACTATTAATCATATTTAGTTGATTAATCGCTATTTATATGAAAACCCAATCCCGAATATATGAAAAAGCCCTGAATCTTCACTCTATTGATGCTGAGGAAGGTGAATACCTTTATAACAACGCTCCTTTGGCTGAATTGATACTTGTGGCTGACAGATTAAGGCAGATGCACAGCCCGGGTAAGAATGTGGGTTGGATAATAGACAGGAATGTAAATATCACTAATATATGTTTTTCACTGTGCTCTTTCTGTAACTTTTGCCGGAAGAAAGGATCTCCTGATGCTTACATAACTTCCACAGATGAATATATAAGGAAAATAAAGGAATTATATTCGCTCGGCGGTGATCAGCTTCTCTTGCAGGGCGGGATGAATCCTGAGCTTGACCTTGATTTTTATGTAACACTCTTTAGAACGCTTAAAGGCTTATTTCCTTCGCTCAAGCTTCATGCTCTTGGCCCTCCTGAGATAGTTTTCCTGGCAAAAAAAGAAAATAAGTCATATCACGATATCCTTGCCAGCCTAATCTCCGCTGGTCTTGATTCATTACCCGGAGCCGGAGCAGAAATTCTATCTGACAGGGTAAGGCAAATAATCTCTCCGGCAAAAGCAAGCTCTGAAGAATGGTCTGCAGTTATGAGAACTGCCCACAAGCTTAATCTGCCAACATCTGCAACAATGATGTATGGGCACATTGAAACAATAAAAGAAAGAATTGATCACCTCATACAGATCAGGGATATTCAAAACGAAAGGCCTGAGGGGCATTACGGATTCATAACTTTTATACCCTGGCCCTTCCAGGATAAGGGCACTTTACTGCGTGAAAAACATAACATCAAAGGCACTTTCAGCGGCCCTGATTATCTAAGGCTGATATCTGTCAGCCGTATCATCCTTAACAATATCCGGAATATCCAGACGTCGGTGCTAACTGTAGGGAAGGATATTGGAATGCTCTCGCTTCATGCTGGGGCAAATGATGTAGGATCAATAATGATCGAGGAGAATGTTGTCAGTGCTGCCGGTTCACGAAACAGATTCGATTCCGATGAGCTGCAGGCATTAATCAGGGAAGCCTGTTTTATTCCGGTCAGAAGGAATCAGAAATACGAGCCTGTATGAATAATAACCGGCAGATCTCTGTTCAGGATAACCTGTCACTTTCAGGCTGCCGTTATTCTGAGACAGAGAAAATAATTTTCGGATCAGGATAGTACCCTAAAGAAAAAGGTGCCCTTTTTGAGACACCTTCCTATGATTTTTGGAAAAGTTGTTATTGCATTTTCTCTTTTTCCTTATCCTCCTCCGGATTCAGTTTTGAGGCTTTTTTGAATTCTTTCATCCCCTGTCCTATACCCTTCATTAATTCAGGGATCTTACGTCCGCCAAACAGTAGAACTACTACCAGTAAGATCAGTATGATTTCGGTCAATCCAATTTTTCCCATTTTCTTTAATATTTTATTTCAGGCAAAGTTAATAATACTTTATGTAAAATCAAAAAGTAAAAAAAGCAGCTACTTTCTTAGTAATCTGAGGATATCGTTCCCGTTAGCGAAGATAAGCAGAGAAAACAAAATTATCATCCCTGCTATCTGTGCATATTCCAGGAATTTATCACTTGGTTTCCTTCCGGTTACAACCTCAAAGAGTAAAAACATAACATGACCCCCATCCAGTGCAGGTATAGGAAGAATATTCATTATGGCAAGAATAATTGACAGAAAAGCAGTCAGGTTCCAGAATACCTGCCAGTCCCAGACACCGGGGAAGATGCTTCCTATCGTAATAAATCCGCCCAGAGATTCATAAGCTTTTGTATTCTTTGAAAAGATCAGTTTGAACTGTTTAAGGTAGTCCCCTATAGTTTTAAAACCTTTCGAAATTCCGGCAGGTATTGATTGCAGGATTCCGTATCTGACTGTTTTAAGTTCAAAAAACTGGCTATAGGATCTGTTACTGACCACTCCAAGTATACCGGCTCCCGTCGTTAAAACCGGTATGCTCAGCTTCTCATTATCTCTTAAAATATTCAGGATTATCGTTTTATTCCTGTTTTGTGAAAGGTAATCCTGAAACTCATCATAATACTCGAAAGTCCTGTCATCCAGTCCTGTCAGCTCATCCCCTTCCAGTACTCCCGCTGTCTTTGCAGGCGACTCCTTCCCGAAGTTTGATATTACAAAAGGATTAAAAGGGGTTCTTGCATCTATCTGCCCCTTCCCTTTCAGCAGCTTTGGAATATACTCAGGCGGTATTTGTATGTTAAGTATCTCGCCATTTCTTTCTACCTGTATGCTTTTCCGGTTGTTGAGTATTATGTCAGGTGTTATCTGCATGAAATTATCTACATTCTGATTATCAACAGAGACTATTTTATCTCCGTTTCTAAGGCCTATTGCATGTCCGGTTGAATCTGTTTCAATACCATATCTGACATTTGCGGTGGGGAGATATGTTTCCCCCCATGCATACAGAACAAGCACGTAAATAAGCAGAGCCAAAATGAAATTGAAAAGAACCCCACCTGTCATTATAAGAAGTCTCTGCCAGGCTTTCTTCGACCGGAATTCATAAGGCTGGGCTGGTTGTTTAAGTTGTTCTTTATCAAGGGATTCATCTATCATCCCGGAGATCTTGACATATCCTCCGAGCGGTAACCATCCGATTCCATATTCAGTTTCTCCTTTTTTGAACTTGAAGAGGGAGAACCATGGATCAAAGAAGAGAAAGAATTTTTCGACCCTTGTTTTAAAATATTTTGCCATCACGAAATGGCCTAACTCGTGTATAACAACAAGAATCGAAAGACTCAGGAGGAATTGAAGTATTCTTATAAATATTGTCATTTACAATTTTGGATTTTCTTAACAAAGTTATCTGCTGTCTCTCTTGCCTCTCTGTCAGTTGTCTCAAGTGAAGCAAGATCAGGCGAGGCAATATAGGTATTATTTTCGATGGTATATTCGACAACATCGGGCATATCAGTGAATCTGATCCGGCCGGAAAGGAAAGCCCTGACGGCTATCTCGTTTGCAGCATTTAGGATACATGGCTTATTGCCTCCTTCCGACAATGCCCTGTAAGCCAGTGAAAGATTACGGAATTTGACAGGATCCGGTTTCTGGAACGTAAATGTAAAATGATCTCTGAAATCAAGCCGCGGCAGTTCAGATGGCAGTCTTCTCGGAAATCCGAGAGCATAAAGTATCGGCAGCCGCATGTCAGGTAATCCGAGCTGGGCTTTCACGGATCCATCCTTAAAATGAACAAAAGAATGTATTATTGACTGAGGATGAATTACAACTTCAATTTGTTCAGGTTTAAGATCAAAAAGCCATTTTGCCTCGATTACTTCCAGTCCTTTGTTCATCATTGAAGCTGAATCAATAGTCACCTTATCGCCCATGCTCCAGTTTGGATGCTTTAGTGCATCCCCGGGACTGACATCCTGCAGTTTCTCTGCCGGGATATTTAGAAATGGCCCTCCGGATGCTGTAAGTGTTATTTTTTCTATAGATCCGTGATGCTCTCCTGCAAGGCATTGAAAAATAGCTGAATGTTCAGAATCCACCGGTACAATTTCAGCGCCTGATGAAGCAGCGAGCTGACTTATTATCTCGCCCGCAACAACAAGTGTTTCTTTGTTTGCCAGAGCTATTTTTTTCCCGGCCTTAATTGCAGCAACTGTTGGGCGCAAACCCGAATAACCGACTATTGCAGCAAGCACGACATCTGCTGAAGAATGGCCGGCAATCTCTTCCATTGCATCCGCACCGGCAAACACTTTAATCCCTGTGCCTGAAAGATTATCACTAAGCTGCCTGTAGTGATTTTTATCGCTAATTATGACTGAATCCGGGTGAAATTTCCTGGCCTGTTCTGTCAGCAGTTTTACATTAGTAGCTGCAGTAAGGATATCTACTTTGAACTCCTCAGGATATCTTGAAATAACATCGAGGGTTTGTGTTCCTATCGAACCTGTGGATCCTAATAGTGCTATTCTCTCAGGCATGCAGGGGATGAAGGTATTAGAATAAAATATGTTTTTCAGGATCGAGGGGGCTTCCCTTATACCATATCTCAAAATGGAGATGGGGTCCGGAAGTATATAATTCACCCGAATCACCGATTATTGAAATTGGTTCTCCGGCCTTTACGAGGTCACCTGTTTCTTTAAGAAGGCTTGCATTATGTTTATAGACCGAAACTATATTATTCGGATGCTGGATCTGTATCACAAAACCAGTTTCCATTGTCCAGCCGGTGAATATTACAGAACCGTCAAGGACAGCTGATACTGAGGATTTTGGTTTAGCAACTATGTCTGTTCCGAAGTGTCTTGTCCGCTCATCAAATCTGCCTGAAATTATCCCTTTCACAGGGGGGAAGAAATGAAGCCCGGCAAGGCTTACAACAGATTCAAGTGAGGAAGGGCCGAGAGTTAGATTGTATTTTTCTTCATTTTCAACTCTTGCTCTCAAAACTGAATCTTCAGGATTATTTGTGAAGACTATCGACCTGTAATTGCCAGAAGTATCCTGAACGGAGTAAAAATCAGCCGGTTCCCTGCCTGATATAATAGCATTCATATTTGCAAAATACTTATCTCTAAGTTCAAGTTCTTTATCAAGAGAATCGAGCCGGATCGCACTCATAAGTATATTACGCCGCATTGTAACATCCGGATAACCGGGAATGAACTCTCTGAGGTTTGTAAATGCAATAAGGGATACTGTGGCTCCTATCAGAAACAATACCAGCGCAGTGATAAGCAGAAAGGCATTATATTGTGTAAGCCTCACGCGCCATACTTCTTCAAAAG
This sequence comes from uncultured Rikenellaceae bacterium, assembly GCA_964399575.1. GTDB lineage: Bacteria > Bacteroidota > Bacteroidia > Bacteroidales > VadinHA17 > LD21. Next base: position 38,548 of record CAYNRI010000006.1, on the reverse strand, counting down.
TAGTATCGTTTACTATTGAGAACCGGTATTTATCACGCCAGTTACGTTTTTTCTTGTCGTTCTTTGCCATTTCAAATAAATAATCGGCCTGCAAAGATAATAAAAAAGGCTGAAGGCTGAAGGCATAAGGAAGAAGGTTTCTTCGCCTTTCTTAAAAACAGGATCGGAATATCAATTCAGATCACTTTTACAGGTTTATCCTCACTCTGCCATAATCCGTGTTTTGTACAGACAGACATTGCTGAAAGATTCATTGACACATCGGGAGCGACAATATGAAAATCGATCTCAACGTGCGATGGCAGTGTCCCGTAAACGCCGGCTGTATACCTGGCCTCGGCAAGCAATGTTTCCCTGTTCCATAGCTGAACCATGCTGATGTAATGGTCATGGTCGTCCGGGTGGGGATATTCATCGCCAAGTTTTACCTTGACAGCGAACTTCTCACCTCTTTTCACTTCATCGGGGCATATTACATGAGGCATATGGCGGTCGAGATAATCCCGTTTTATCTCTTTCTCCTCTTTCTCTATTTCGAGGGCTTTAAATACGCGTGGCATAGTTGTACTTTTAGGCAAACTTACAAATTTATTAAGAAAGTCGGAAGTCTGAAGTCGGAAGACGGAAGAAAGAGGTGAGCGGTGAGTCTTGAGCGGTGAGGCACAAGTTTTCTTATTCCCCCTTTGAAGGTTGGAGCGTATCGGAAATCCCGCCTCAGCGGGAGGGGCAGGGGGATGTTTTTACTGATTCAGGTTGCAAGTTGCAGGTTAAAGAAACTTCGGTCTTCTAGCCAAAAAAAACATTTATATTTTGGTAATTGCGCTATTAGTTGTAAATTTGCACCCATATTGCGGGGTGGAGCAGTGGCAGCTCGTTGGGCTCATAACCCAAAGGTCGGAGGTTCGAATCCTCCCTCCGCTACAAAGAAAAAGCCCTGTCGCGTTAGCGGCGGGGTTTTTTATTTCAGGCTGAGCATCAAACGCAGTTTGAATGCGAAGTGAAGAAATAAAAAAACCCGACAGCCGACGCAGGAGGCTGCAGGGCTTTTTCTTTGGGCTGTTACCCAATGAGGATCATGAAATAATCCTCCCTCACAAACAGTGTGAGATGCCAAGTGAAGAAATAAAAACCCCGGTACCTGATTTCCGGGGTGCTGATCATTCTTTACAAATATTCGAAATTAAACTACAATTCAAAAGTCCCTATTCCTCTTCAGGATTAAAATGCGCTATTACCTTCGTGCTTCCATCAGCAATAATGATCACATAAGCAATTGTCTTATGCACTATGCCTGCAGCATCTTTCATTCTATACTCCATTGTAACGGTATTTGATCCATTTTCAGGGACCAATACGTCTTGCAGGTTCAGATCGAAATTGAATATCCCGTTTAAGTTACCAGAGGGAGTAATTACAAGATGCCAGTCGGGCGAAGTGTATGAATGCCATGAGCCATCTTCATACTGACTCCATAAAGTTGGGATACGACCGTCATTGTCATCTTCAGTCATAACAATTGCCTGGGCCCTCAAAGTACTTACAGCAATTCCAAGCAAGATCAACATTAAAGCCAAAAATTTTAGTGTTTTCATAGTCCAAAGATTTAAGTTAATCGATATAAACAACAATTTTATTCAAAGCTCGGTTAAGTTAATGGGCAGTGCATAGTAATTATGCATCATACTTTTTAGATTATAATTCAATTATTAACTTATGATTCACAAGCTTATAAAACGATGAAACTAATGAATCCAGTGAGGAAGAAAAGTGGTTGTGCAGACTGAGAAGCTTTCTGACTTTATGTAAAAAAAAATTTAAATAGTAATATACTACCTGGCTTTCCGGGTATTGTAGGTGGTGAGACCAATTTCGTCGATTATCTTCACAAATCCGGGATCAGAACGGAGAATATCAAAATCAGGATTTGTCGCAATCAGATTAAAATATTCATACAGTCGTGGTTTGGCTTCCATGTTCCTTTCAAGCCAGTATATAGAATTTCCCCTGTCGCCAAGAATGGCATACCACCATGCAACGAAAAAAGGATGCCCGTTAAGCCCTGCTGCAGGAATTGGTCGATTGAGGTTTATTTCGGTCAGCCATGTAAAAAGACCTTCGATCCCTGAGTTCATGTAAGCATCCATGATTTCATTATCATATTTGTTTGTCTCTGTGGCAGCACCTGCAATTTTTTGAAGTTCTTCCGCTGCCTTCAGACCTTCACCCAGTTTTCCATAGTTCAGAAATAATAACCAGTCGGTGAAAATATAATCTGATTTCAGTTCTTTTGCCTGTCGACAGGCTCCAATTGCTTCTTCAGGTTTGCCCTCAAAGTAATATATCCAGGCATTGACATTGTGTAAGACCCAATAATATGGTTCAAGGTTCAATGCATGTTCGATATATTTGCGAGCCTCTTCAATTGGCCCGGTTATCATTAGCAGCTGAGCGTAGGACTGGTAAACAGGTGGATAATTCGGATTCAATTTAAGGCAAGTGAGAAATTCCTTTCGTCCTTCTTCAAACCTGCGCTCACCCCATACATGAAAAGAACCTTTGATTGCATGAGCCTCGGCACAATCTTGATCTATCCCCAGAGCTTTCATACTTAAATCTCTTGCTTTCAGAAATCCCTCATTAGTAGGCAGCCAACGCCAGCTTGATAAATTAAGCCAGGCACCAGCCATTCCGGCATAGGCTTCTGCAAAATTCTCATCTGCTGTAACTGCCATTTCAAAATATTTAATGCTTTTTATAAGTCCCTCCTTGCTGATATCAATCCTTGATCCACTTTCTGATTTATATCGCAGAAAGCGGGCTTTGAGATAATATTCGTAAGCGTCGGGATTCCGCGTAGGGAGTTCCCCGATCTTTTTTATTTCATTGTCAGATAGTTTGGCATTCAGTTTATTTGCAATCTGTAAGGCAATATCACCCTGAATGCCCAGTATATCATCAAGGTCACGATCGAAATTTGCTGACCATAAATGTTGATCCTGCCCGGCATCGATAAGCTGAACGCTGATTCTCAATTTAGAATCATATTCACGTATACTTCCTTCAAGTACGTTGCTGACATCTACCTGCCGTGCAATTTCTCCTGATGTAAGAGTCGTCATACGGAAATGTTCCGATGTTGTCCTTGATATAACCCTCAACTCACTGATCTGATACAGGTTATTAAGAATATCCTCCATAATACCGTCAGCAATGTATTGAATTTCAGGATCATTGCTGAGGTTTTTAAATGGCAGGACAACTATCGACAACTCCTTTGTTTTGGGAGGAGAAACATATAATAATAAAACCAGGGCAAGGGAAATTACTGTCGCAGTGGCAGAGGAAAGAATAATAATCATTCTACGGTTTGTTTTCCTTTTGGAGGCAGGTTCTTCTTTTTCTGCAACCAGGAATAGTTTTGATTCGGCTGTGCTATCCTGAACCGTAATATATGGTTCTCCCTCTATAGTATGGATTCTCTTTCTGACATCCCCGGGCGGATAACCGTAATGATCATGAAAACATTTGGAAAAATAAGCAGGACTTCCAAATCCAACCCTGAAAGCAATCTCTGAAATAGTGCCTTCGTTATTCTGAAGAATCTTCATAGCACAATTCAGTCTCACTCTGCGAATAAACTGGCTTACATCTTCATTTTGTAGGGATTTCAGCTTACGGTATAAACTGGCCCTGCTCAGGTCTGCCTCTTTCGCCAGCTTTTCAGCGCTGAAACTCTCATCGCCAAGGTTTGCAATGACTATCTCAGTCAGCTTTCTGATGAATATCTGATCTTTGGAATGATGTTCTTCCATAAACAAGGATATCAAATAACTGCTTTTGAATCACAATTATCTTATTATCAAATTTATTAAATCTAAACTACTCATGCAAAACAATTTAAAGGCTATATTTCTTATGGGAAATATCCTCAGTCTTTTTCTCCAGAAACAATGAACAGATCATCTTCCAATTGAACAATTGCAGACATATTCCTGAATAGAACCAGGTTAGATATTTCAAACCTCTTGTCTACAAACCCCCCCCCTTAACGTACTGATGTTAAGGGGGTTTGCTTTTACCAGTGTCCCATTCAGTGTCTTGAAGTCATCTTTTTTAACTGAAGAAGCCGGTAACCCGGACCATCTCTCGCCTGCACAAATTGACTACACAGGGACGGAGTTAATCCTATGATCTATAAAAGAATATATAAATGCTAATCTGTCTGGCTGAATGTGGTAAAGGCGACCGGCTTATGCAGAGGAGAACTGAATAATATCTTTTTACTATATTGCAGTTTATTAAATAAAACCCGGTGCACATGAGAACGAATATCATCAGATTACTTGTGATTATTCTGACAGCAGCACTTACAGGATGTAATTCCGCGGATAAGAAACTGACAGAAGAGATGAAAGCCAATCTTGCAAGATTCAAAGAGGTGACCCTGACCACCGACCTGGACTGGCTCAGCAACAAAGAAAAAGAGATAGTCAGTATCCTGATGGATGCAGCTGATATCATGGATGATATCTTCTGGATGGAAGCATTCGGTGATAAGGAAGAATTGTTTTCCCGTATTAAAAATGAGTATGCCAGGGATTATATGAAGATCCATTACGGACCCTGGGACAGGCTTAATAACAATGCCCCCTTTATTCCCGGATCCATGGAAAAACATCCAGGCGCACAATTCTATCCGGCAGATATGACTGTTGAGGAGTTCGAATCATGGGATGATCCGGAAAAGGCAAGTCTTTATACTATGGTGAACCGCAATAGTGAGGGCGGACTCGTTGCAGTACCATATTCTGAGGCGTTTCAGGAGCAACATTCAAAGGCTGCCGGACTGATGCTCAAAGCGGCTGAACTGGCTGATGAGCCCGGACTGAGAAACTATCTGAAACTCAGGGCTGATGCATTGCTTACCAACGAGTACCAGCCAAGTGACTTCGCATGGATGGCAATGAAGAATTCAAATATTGACTTTGTTGTGGGACCTATAGAGAACTATGAAGATCAGCTCTTCGGATATAAAGCTGCTCATGAAGCCTTCGTGCTTGTAAAAGACCCTGTCTGGAGTGCTCAGCTTGAGAAATTTAATGCTATGCTTCCGGAGCTTCAGGCTGGACTGCCTGTTGCTGAACCATTCAAGGCAGAAAAGCCTGGTGCAGATGCTGACATGAATGTATATGATGCGATCTATTATGCAGGCGACTGCAATGCCGGGAGCAAAACCATTGCCATCAACCTTCCTAATGATCCTGAGATACATCTGGCTGTCGGCAGTCGTAAGCTTCAGCTCAAGAATTCCATGAAGGCGAAATTTGATAATATACTCATGCCCATTGCTACTATGCTCATTGACGAGAGCCAGCGCCACCACATAACTTTCGATGCCTTCTTTGAGAATACAACTTTCCATGAGGTAGCACACGGCATGGGAGTGAAGAATACAATTAACGGTAAGGGCACAGTGAAAAATGCTCTGAAGGAACAGTATTCCTCTCTCGAGGAGGCCAAAGCAGATATTATGGGTCTGTACCTTGTCACTAAACTTTATGAAATGGGTGAAATTACAAGCGGCGAGGTGATGAACAACTATGTTACATTCTTCGCCGGGATCTTCCGTTCAAGCCGGTTCGGGGCTTCCAGCGCACACGGTAAGGCTAATATGCTCTGCATGAAATACTTTGCAGATAACGGAGCATTTGTATACCAGACTAACGGTTACTATAAGGTTAACCTTGAAGAGATGAAAAAGGCAGTAGAATCGCTGGTAGGCAAGATACTGACAGTACAGGGTACCGGCAACTATGACGAAGCTAAAGCCTGGGTCGAGAGTGACGGTATTATGACTGAGAACCTCACCCGCGATCTGGAAAAGGTCAACGCCGCAGGCATTCCTGTCGACATAGTATTCAAACAGGGCAAAGAGGTGCTGGGTCTATAATTATGTTAGTTTGATGAACCCCGATCTGCAGAACTTCCTTTAAGTTACCAGCTAAGGCATGTTCTTTATCGTGTGAAGTTCATAAGGTTTTTGCGTTTATTGTTTTATTTTCTCGGAGACGGACCCTTGAATTCGGGAGTATCTGACATAGTGCAGACTGAGTTATCATTATCAGCATTAAATATTATAAATTTTGGAGACTCAGCCGTATATGGTGTCCATAATCCTTCACCCTTGCCGTTTGGATTGCCGGATTTGGCGAAATTTGTCCAGTAGTCAACGATCTGATTGCTAAGCGCTTCATCGCCCTTTGTAAAAGGCCTCCAGCTATTCCTGAATGAGTGGAAAACATACCACAAATCACAGGAGTGCCAGGCTCCGTTATCATCTCCGGGCAGGGCGCGGGCAAACAGATAGGCGTATGCCGGAATATCGCTCTTCTCGTCGCGCAGTGCACAGAAATCTGCGACAGCTTTCGTCATATCAATCATATCATTGGCTGTAAATCCGAACATATAGGGGATATCGGCAATCTCACCGGCACGGGCAACAGTGCTGAAGTTACCGGTCATGAGATAATTATCAATAACAGGCCCCGGCATGACACGCTTACCGGTAGCAGCAGTATAATCAGCTGACATCTTCAGCAGTGTGTCGAATGAGAGAGCACGCATTTCCTCAAGGGTGGCCTTCCCAAAATAATCCATCATAGCCTCGTTGACCATCTGGGCTGTATCAAGAACCATCGCAGGCATTACGTCTCTGAGTCCGCCTCCGCTCATGCTGATTGCCTGGCTGATAAGGTTTTTTGACAAGGGAGAAGCGCATAATGACTGGACACTGCCTCCACCGGCGCTCTGGCCAAAGATGGTTATGTTGTTGGGATCACCGCCGAATTGCTCAATATTATTATGGATCCATTTAAGAGCGGCAATCTGGTCGAAGAGGCCATAATTTCCCGATACGCCATGGGCGCTTTCAGCTGTCAGAAGCGGATGTGACAGAAACCCCAGGATACCCAGACGGTAAGTAACCTGTACTAAAATAACTCCACGTGAAGCCCAATCCTCACCTCCTTCCATTTCAGGCTCATATGCAAATCCTTCACGGTAACCTCCCCCATGGATCCACATGGCAACAGGCAGTTTCTTTCCGGTTTTTCCTGCTGCAGGTGTCCAGATGTTCAGATAGAGACAGTCCTCGCTGAATGGGACAGATCCACTGGCCCGCCATTCCCTGCCATAGAAACTCTGTGGGTCCCATGTTACTTGAGAAGCAGCATCGCCATATGTGTCCGCTGTCTTCACACCTTCCCATGGAATAACGGGTTGAGGCTCTTTCCAGCGCAGATCACCAACCGGAGGTGCTGCAAAAGGAATACCTTTGTATGCAATGATACCCTTCGTCGGGGTCTGCACTCCTATTACCTGACCACCTTCAATTGTAAGCACCGGATTATGATCTCTGCATGATGCAAATGCAAATGCAAATAAGATAAAAACCAGAAGAATAAATGATGAGTTTTTCATTGGATTAAGATTTATTTGTCGGTAATTGTGGCAACTAAAAACAGGGTTAATTTAACAAATATCTATATACTTTTTCTTATGCTATCTGAACGCTGTCAGTTTACTGATCATGCAACCGCTAATCAATAAATTCATTTCTGATAAACCGACTTCACACTCTAATACGTCTTATTGTGATACTCTAGCCATCTTGAAAGAAAAACATCATAGACCTGCCATTTGTCATGGTCAAATACGATCATTTCCTTATCAACAAGGGCTTTGAGTGAGGTTGATACTGAACTGGCACTTGTCAGATCATTTCTGGTAATAAAGCTTCCCGAGGTCGGCTGAGCAACACCATCCTCCACCCCAATGGCCTGTAGCAGACGAAACTGATGAGGAGGCAGAAGATTCCTGTAATTCACAAACTGTGGTTCAAAATCAGAAATTATCTGATGTAATATGTTTTTAACCTCTCCCTCTCCAATTGTTTTACCACACTTCTCAAAGAGATGATTACATACATACTGGACGTAATAAGTATGAAGTCTCGTCCAGTCAAATACTTTGCTTATTGAAAAGTCATTTATTTCCCTATCATTATGTTTAAATTTTTCTTTTATAAAAAAACTGTAATCATCTCCTTTAATCCTTTCAAGGTACATAAGCTCTGAGCTTTGATAAAACGCTCTTCCTGGTGACATGAACATATTTTCGAGCATGTGCTTGCTGCTGCCTGAGAATATAAATGGGACAAGCGGATAAGTCTGAATAACAGATCTTAACATTTGTTCCATATTCTTCTCTGGATAGTTACTTATCTGCTGAAACTCATCAAACATGAAGACAATATCCTTTCTAATTTCAGAAATAAGCTTTAAAACCTGCTCAAGTCCCGATTGTATTCCAGCTGGTGATTCCACCTTCAGCTCAATTGACGGTTCACCAGTTAATGGATCCATTGTAAGCCTGGGACGAAGATTTGCCATGAAACCAAGCATCCTCTCCAGGAAATTCTTTTCACTTTTCCGAAGTCTGTACAGAGCAGATGAGATTGAATTAAGCATTTCATTGCCATTCATTGTCGGCAAAAGATCCACATAGATTACAGCAAATGGCTTTTCTGAATGTTCAAGCTTATGCTTCAGATGCTTTAGAAGCCCGGTTTTACCCATCCTTCTTACTGAGATCAATGTAAGGTTTCTGCGTGAAGATATGGCATCAAGTATCCTGTTTGTCTCTTCTGTCCTGTTACAAAAATAATCCGGACTCACATAGCCGCCTGTGACAAATGGATTCGTAATCTCTTTTTTCATATTTCGTATTTTACGTAACGCAATTTACGTAATATTTCCGTTACAACAAATGTTTTATCAGAATTACTATAAGTTTTAGTACCTGTCACGCGGATCGATATCATAGTATACACTGAGTTCCTCTATGAATGATGAACTCAGTTCTGTCTACAGTGCTTCGGCAAACTCACTTACCCATCGCTCACTTTTGTTGTCCTTCTGCCGATAGCTGATGAAGATATCGTAGTTATATCCTTCAATTATTTTTGGCATTAGATTATTAAATGGTTCATTATCAAAATTAAATCTTCATCTGGCTAATTGCAAAATTTTCTTATTTATGCATTAAGTCCGTCAGAGTGAAAAGCTCCTTGAAAAAGTGTGATCAATCATTTTGATTGTGATGGAATGTTGTTAAATTGCTACAATATATTAATTGAAATCAAGCGAGCATGAAAAAATTATCTGGATTAATTGTTGCCATAATGCTGGGACTGACAATTTCAGCTCAGACTAACCCTGACTTTGTTCCTCTAAAGGAACTTTTCAAGAATGATTTTCTGATCGGAGTGGCTGTAAGTGGACGCTCGATATCAGGAGATGCAGGTAAAATGATTATCAGTAACTTCAACACACTTACCTGTGAAAACGAAATGAAACCGCAGTCACTGCTGTATTTCCCCTTTCAGCGTCCTGCAGGAAATCCTCAGGGACAAAATACTCAGCAAAGACAGGCCGGCGCGCCACAGGGGAACCAGCAGAGACAAGTTCCCCAGGGCGGACAACCTCCACAAGGCATGGCAAGATTCCAGCAGGGCCCTTTAAAACTCGATACAATCAACGGACTTGTATTCAACTGGACATCAGCCGACCGTATTGCCGATTTTGCAAGACAGAACAACCTGTCAATGCGCGGACATACTCTTGTATGGCACAGCCAGACTCCCGCCGCATTCTTTACTGATGAAAAAGGCAACCAGCTTACAAAAGAACAACTTTATGAAAGGCTGAAAAATTATATGACAGCAGTGATGAACCGCTACAAGGATGTGATATTCTGCTGGGATGTAGTTAATGAGGCTCTCTCCGATAGTCCCGATAACATTTACAGGACATCAAGCCCATGGTATCAGATATGCGGTAAGGATTTTATTGCTCAGGCCTTCAGAATTGCCCGCAGTGTTAATCCAAACGTAAAACTTATTTACAACGATTATAATCTTGTCGATCCGGCCAAACTCGAGCGTGCAATTACTATGCTTAAGGAACTGAAGAATTCAGGGGTACCTGTTGATGGTGTCGGAATGCAGGCTCACTGGAGCAAAGAGGTGACAGGTGAAATGATTAATACTGCTATTAATCGTTTTGCAGCACTTGGTCTTGAAGTTCAGATTACAGAGTTTGATGTAACAACCTATTCCAATTTCCATGGAGAAGGGAGCAAAAACCAGGTACAGGAGACCCAGCCATATTCAAAAGAGGTTGAGGACCGGCTTGCAGAAAACTATAAGACATATTTCGAGGTAATGCATAAAAATGCCGATAAAATAACTTCTGTCACATTCTGGGGTCTTCACGATGGAATGACCTGGCTTAACGGATTCCCGGTGCGTGGCAGATCTGATTATCCTCTTCTTTTTGACAGGGAAATGAAGCCGAAGAAAGCATATTATAGTGTGAAATCGGTTTATCAGAAATGAATTTCAGGATAAACTTACAGGCTTGTCCTCCGTAAAGATTTATCGAAAGAGGAAGCTTCATTTTGCCAGGGTCCTTTCAGGGGGAAATCATAAGAGCTCAGCAGGAAATATGACTGTTCCCGAAGCTTACTTGAAAGAAAAAAGCAAAAAGCCCGGACCCTTCATCAGGGTACCGGGCCTCTCTTTTAAAAAATATCTTTTACCTCGGGAAGGTACCTCCCTTATATTCGGGTTTGTCTGTAACAGTGAGAAGCGCTTTCTCCTCATTGGCATCAAATATCATAAATCTTGGTGAATCCGGAGTGCAGGGAGTCCACAGATCGTTTTCCTTGCCGTTCGGATCGCCATACTTGGCAAAATTGGTCCAGTAATCAACCATTTTGAGACTCAGCTCTTCGTCACCGGTTGTGAACGGTCTCCAGCTATGCCTGAAAGCATGGAATACGTACCACAGATCAGAAGAATGGAAAGCACCGCTTGTATCGCCCGGTAACTGGCGTGCAAACAAATAAGCATAAGCAGGCTTATCGCTTTTTTCGGAACGCAGCAGACAGAAATCGGTTACTGGCTTAGTCATATCGTTCATGTCGTTGGCAGTAAATCCTATAATATAGGGTATATCTGCAATCTGATCTGCACGAGCCACATCCGAGAAGGTACCTGTTGAAAGGTAATTATCTATAACAGGGCTCCACATAACCCGTTTCTTGGTTGCAGCTGTATAATCGGCCGACATCTTAAGCAGATCCTCAAATGAAAGAGCACGCATTTCTGCAAGGGTTGTCTTATTGAAATAATTCATCATCTTTTCATTAGCAACCTGGGCTGTATCAAGCAGGATACCCGGCCTGGAGTCTGAAAGACCTCCACCGCTCATAATAATTGCCTGCCTGATGAGTCCTCTTGACAATGGTGACGCACATAATGACTGAACACTCCCGGCCCCTGCACTCTGACCAAAAATCGTTATGTTAGCGGGATCGCCGCCAAACTGTTCAATATTATTCCTGATCCATTTGAGCGCTGCAACCTGGTCAAGCAGGCCATAATTGCCTGACACACCATTGGGACTTTCAGCTGACAGAAGGGGATGCGAGAAAAAGCCCATAGAGCCCAGACGATAAGTTACCTGAACCAGGATCACCCCACGTGAAGCATAATCCTCACCACCATCCATCTCCGGTTCGTAAGCAAAACCTTCACGATAACCGCCGCCATGTATCCACATTGCAACAGGAAGTTTCTTATCCTTTTTGCCTGCAGCCGGGGTCCATACATTAAGATAAAGACAATCCTCTGTAAAAGGTACGCTTCCGCTGGCTCTCCATTCCCTTCCATAGAAACTCTGGGGATCCCATGTTGTCTGTGAAGCTGCATCACCATAAGTGTCAGCTGTCTTTACACCCTGCCATGGCACAACGGGCTGAGGTTCCTTCCAGCGAAAGTCTCCAACGGGAGGCGCTGCGAAAGGGATACCCTTATAGGAGATTATACCCTCTGTGGCAGTCGGGACTCCTGTTATCTGACCGCCTTCAACTGTCAGTACAGGATTCGAGTTGGAGCATGAGGCTAAGGCCAGGCTCATGACTATCAAAAGAAGAAAAACAGGTTTTTTCATTGTAATCAAGTTTTAATTAATATGTCATTATTTTTCAGTTAATATGCAAGAGAGTCTACTTACACCAAAGGATTTTAATCTATCACTAATGTGCTGATAACCTGAATCATTTATTTCGCATAAAAGATTGTGGTTAATCCTCTGGCTAATTAATGTTCTTTTTTTCAACCTTCCAGTCAGGATCTTTCGAAAGTCCGCATGGCTCACCAGTGAAAAGCTTTCCGGCTTCATTGTCACCCTTAAGCTGCCACTTTAACCATCCTGTCGCAACTTTAGAGAATTCACCACCGTGAGGTTTGCTGTATGTACCTCCATGCCCGACATCCATATTTGCAGCAAAGACAGGCACATGGTTGATCCTCCTGAAATCGTCCATCCCGTTCTGGTATGCAATATCCGTTTCTCCTCCCAGGATATACAGTACGGGGGTATGAAGCTTAAGAAGATGATCCTTTGCAAGTGCCGGCATGCCGGCCATACCGCCTCCTGTACTAGGCAGTATCCCGCTGTTGCAGATAATTACTGTTGATACACGGGGATCAGGGGCGGTCTCGAGTGCCTGAAGGCCTCCGCACGACATACCGCTTACAGCTATTTTATCCACAGCTATTTTATTATAATACGGACTTGACTTATCTCCGTTCTGAGCTATTGCCCAGTCAATTGCATCTATCAGCTGGGAAGAAGAGGATCTTCCCCTGCCTTTTTCTCCCTCTGCAGGCATAGGTCCGATTGCTATTACGAGAAATCCAAAGGAAGAAACTTCCGAAAGGAAGTTAACATGTTCCCATGGAGAATTTGCGCAGGCACCATTGCCCCATGCAATTATCGGCAGCTTGTTCGAGTTGCCGAAGGCTGTCAGGTCTTTTGGCCTGAAAACAGTATGTGTTGACAGGGTAGCCTCCGTAAGCATAATAGCAGTGTACGGACCCGTTCCGCCATCCTCCACAATTCTTGAAAGGGGTTGTCCATCAGAAGCCGGGACCTGGGCTGAACCGGAATAAAAAAATGTCAGCCCGGCTAATACCAGAATAATAGATTGAATTCTTTTCATAATTTCAATATTGCTTTACAAATTATCCTAATCCCTCAAAATGTTAATTCTGTTATCAGAAAATTTTTTTATTGCCCTGCCCTGGTGAATTAACTTATAAGCAGAGAATCAAGGAACCTGTCTATTCATATGCCTTTTACTGTCCTAACAAATATATAGCTGAACATCAATTCATTAACCCCATTATTCCTGTATTTATCCTTGAAAATCCTGTTAAAAATACATTAAAAGATTTATAAGTGTAATATACACATTTAATTATTTCTTCATATCTTTATTCACAAAAATACTAAACAGATTCATAAGTGTAATATTCAAATTAGATTATTTCCGGAGTTAAGTAGTATAAATTAATCCATTAAAATTATGAATAAGCCGGCATTTAAAGCAACTATTTTCCTGGTAATATCGCTATGCATTACCGGAATATCATGTTCGAGGGTTACTGAAACGTCAGAGAATTTCACAGTCCGGATAACGGACAAGCCTATGACATTCTGTAATCCTTTAAGCCTGACAGTTGGATCAGAAAGGGCACGCAGGGCAGGTGAGCCTATTGTGACTCTTTACAAGGATGATTATTACCTTTTTGTTACAGGCGGAAGAGGATACTGGTATTCCAGTAATATGAGAGACTGGACCTATGTCTCTGCTCCGGAATTTCCGGGAGGTGTTCTCTCTGTCGCTGAAAAGGATGAGACTTTATACGCATGTTCGATGAACCAGAAAAATGTGTATAAATGTATTGGTGACCCTAAAGAAGGCAAATGGGAACAGACAGGTACTTTCGACAGTGACCGGTACGGAGATGCCAACATGTTTTTTGATGACGATGGCCGGTTATACATGTATTATGGCTGGTCTCAGATTATGCCAATCAAGGTTGTTGAGCTTGATCCAAATACTTTTAAGGAAATAGGCGAACCTAAAGTCTGTTTCTTTGGCGACTATAAAGAGCATGGTTTCGAACGCAGAAGAGATGAAGATGTTATATTCCCGTACTTCAACCACAGAGAGTATTTCCCTGAAGAATATCCCTGGATAGAAGGTCCATGGATACTGAAACACAACGGCAAATACTATCTGCAATATGCGGCAATCGGTCTTGAATTCTTGTCCTATTCACATGGGGTTTATGTGTCTGACAATCCAATGGGCCCGTTTGAATATTCACAGCATAATCCGTTGACATTTAAAACAACTGGTTTCTCCCCGGGTGCAGGACATGGCAGCACTTTCCACGACAAGAACGGGCAGTTATGGACTATTTGCATGATCCCGTCAATGTATGGCGCCGGAAGAGGTGGCTCTGAAATGTCTTTATTCCCCACTGCAGTGGATGCTGAGGGTGTAATGCACTCCAATACTGCTTTTGGCGATTATCCGCAGTATCACCCCGGTATTAAGCAAAATGCCGTTGATAATAACTTTACAGGCTGGTTGCTCTTATCTCTTAAAAAATATGTCGAAGTATCATCAACACTCCCGGGATACAAACCCTCAAATGCCGTAGATGATAATTTTAAAACCCACTGGAGTGCCGCAACAGGAGATCCCGGAGAATATATGACAGTAGATCTTGGAAAAGAGTGCACTGTCTATGCTGTGCAGATCAATTTTGACCAACAGGATGCAAAGGTACAAATGGGCGGCCCGGGTTTTGGTTTTGGTGGTGGCAGAGGACTTGACCGTTATCAGTCATATACAGTTCAGGCTTCAAACGATAACAGGAACTGGTCGATGGTCCTTGACAGAAGCAACAATGCACAGGATTTAAGGCATGATTATTTTGAGCTCCCTGAACCTGTAAAAGCCAGGTACCTAAAAATAACAAATGTGTTCACTCATGAGGAAGGAAAATTTTCAGTTAAGGATTTCCGCATTTTCGGTAATCCTGAAGTTGCAAAATTCACAAAGGTTGCCGATGTAAAAGTTGTCCGTAGTTCTGAAGACCGCCGCGATGCAACAATTCTCTGGCAGCCGGTAGCAGGAGCTGATGGTTACGTTATCCGCTATGGCATTGAACCAGATAAGCTTTATAACAATTACATGGTTTATGATGCAAATACAGTTACTATTCATAGTCTGAACAAGCAACCTGAATATTATTTTGAGGTTGAGGCCTTCGACAGCGGAACCGACTTTTACCGGGAGATAACAGAAGAAACAATGGGCAGGGGAGCAGAACTTGAGCTCCAAAAAGGAAGAAGAGGAATGGGATTTGGACAAGATGCAGGAGGAACTGAAAGGATAATGACATTTGAAGGTGTGAATGAGTATGTATTTGACAGTATTGCACCCGATTTTTATACGTTGAGACATACCTTTGGGCCTGTACTCTGGGCCGGAGAATTGACTGCTGCTGAACTTACTGGTTCAGGAACTGAGCCTACGCTGACTGCAAAAGACCTGACTGAGTTAGGTAAGGGCACAACAGTTCTGGGAATGATGAATCTTAAGGTCCTCCCCGGAAAGGATTTCGGTAAAATAGTTGTGACTTTCGATTACAATAAATAACAGGAATTATCTTTAATGAGTATCAGGATTAATACACAATATTTGATTGATTTTCAAGTGATTTTTAAAATTGTATTATTGATTCCTGATACTCATTTTATATTTAATTCATAATACTGTCAGTTATTGCCTGAATAACAACGGTGCAAACTCATGCAGGCAGCGCCTCCATGTCTGGAACTCGTGTCCGGTATTCGGTGATATGTAATATTGTGCCTTGATCCCGGATTTTGTCAGAAGCTCCTGGAGCTCTTTCTGACGGTTAATGAAAGAAGCCTCATCGGTGCCTGCACCCGTCCATAACAGCTTTAGCCTCTGGTTAAATGCAGGGCCCTGCTGCAGGGCATCTTTGAGAAGCTCCGAAAAGTTTGCAGGCACTCCGCTGAATATTCCAAGGTGCGAAAAAGTACTGAGATTACTCAGGCCAACTGTAAAAGTTTGCATTCCACCCATTGATAATCCTGCCATAGCACGATTCTCGCGATCCGGGATAGTCCGGTAGAATGCATCAATGTCAGGAATAACCTCTTTTATCAACATCTCTTCGAAAGCTGCCCATCTGGCATTGCCTGCAAGAGCCTGCCCTGACTGATCAGGCCGTGTGGCGAATCCGTTATTCATTACAATTATCATAGGTTGTGCTTTACCTTCTGCTATAAGGTTATCGAGAATGAAATTGACTTTTCCGGAATGGGTCCATTCCACCTCGTTCTCGCCAGCACCATGCTGTAAATAGAGAACAGGATAACGGGTAGTACAATCCTTATCATAAAATGGCGGGGTATATACGAACATTCTCCTGAATGAACCCGTAACCCCTGAATAGAACCAGTGTTCACTTACATCACCGTGAGGAACCTGCTTCGGATGGTAAAAATCCTCACCTTGTGAAGGTACTTCCAGCACAGTCCGATATCCGTTCGAGTAAAATATGTCACTACCCGGATCCTCAACCTCTGTCCCGTCAACAATAAACCAGTAAACCTGGTATCCCGGTCTCGGATTTGTCAATACAAAATTCCACAGACCTTTAGCATCTTTCTGCATATCGTAGTCGTCTGATCCCATATGCAGCTTTACCGATTGGGCAGTAGAAGGCGCTTTATACTGAAACCAGACCCTCCCGTCTTTATGGATCTTCGGGAATTGTGCAAGGCGGTGGGTAGTTATTGCTTTCTCCCATTGGCCATCATCTGTAACTGTGAAAAACCCTGGCTGTTGATCCTGAGCAAAACAGTAAGCACCTGTTATCAGGGTGATTAATAGAATGCTGGTAATCCTGTGTTTCATTTTATGACCTCCTTAATTAATTTGTTTACTGACCTTGAAAAGATATTTCTGTGCAATTAAAAATAATACAAAATCCTTTATTATCACAGGAAAATACAACATGTGCTGAATATGTCTTACTCAATGAGCTTTAAGGGGATCGGTCTGTTTTTTGAGGCTGCATTCTTCGGGACCGCCTGTTCCACCAATGAAGAACACGCGGAAGGCACCCAACCAGGCCGATCCCGGGATTAAATAAAACTAGCAATAATAATGCTTATCAGTGAAAAGTTGTCCGAAATGACTGTCCCCTGCAAATATTTACAGTGATCCTTTACAATTCCTATCAGATACAATTCTTAGTATCTTTATATGTAAATAATCCCTTAAAACTATGAACCGCAGGAACTTTTCGAGAAACGTACTTATGGCAGGGCTTGCAATTCCCTCCTTTAACCTGAAAGCTGATCCTTCTACTTCTCAGCCGGAATTTAAGGATTTTGAAAAAAAGAACCTCCCTGAAAGGGAATTTGACGTCGTGGTTGCCGGAGCAGGAACTGCAGGCGTTGTCGCAGCCATTGCTTCAGCCCGTCAGGGAGCAAAGACTGCCTTGATTGAACTCAAAGGATATCCGGGAGGAACTGTCGTTGAAGGCGGGACCGCTCTTCATAGCTTCTTTAATCTCTGGAGAGCCTTTCCCGGTGTCGAAAAACGGCAGGTCGTAGTTGGCATCCCCCAGGAAATAATTGACAGGCTCCTGCTGGTTGGCGGCACTTCCGGTCATAATGAAATGACTACAAACTATGATTATGATTCTGTCTGTACATCAATCGATACGGAATTATACAAGCTGACAACTTTTGAGATGCTTGCCGAAGCAGGGGTTTTTGTTTGCGTCAATACTATGGTAGCAGGTGCCCTGAGAAAAGGCTCTTCGGTTGAAGGTGTTATAACAGAAAGCCGGATGGGTCGTGAATTGTTCAAGGCAAAGTGCTTTGTCGATTGCACGGCATATGGTGATCTGTCAGCCGGAGCCGGAGCTTCATTCACTGAACTGAATGATTACTCAGTATGCAATAGTATGGGCATTGCCAATGTCAATATTGAAAAGCTCTATGAATATCTTAAAAGCATAAACACTTTAGGCCAGTTAACTTTTGGCAGGCGTGACGGTAAGGACAACCAGGTTGTCCGCTTTGGCAGTGAAGGTTCGGCATTAATGGGTTCCGGGTTACCACCAGAGTATGTAGCAGAAATGAGGAAACTAGGTGCAGGTCTGATAACCACCACTGTACATGATAATTACCTGATGTTCATCAAGGTTAATTACCAGCTCCCTGTAAGCCCGACAAATCGTGACGAGGTTGCCAAAGCCGAGCTTATAATAAGGCAGAACCAACTGAAGACTCTCAACCTGTTTAAAAAATTCCTCCCCGGATGTGAGAACGCATTCATTGCCAGGACAAGCCCTTCATTAAATATACGCCGCGGACGCACAATAACATGTGATTATGACATAGCATCAGAAGATGTTCTGCAGGGCAAACACTTCGACGATGATATCATGGTTTATGGATTTCATGATGAGGCCCCGAGACTTCAGGTGAAAAATGGCGGCACATACGGAGTACCGTATAAAGCCCTCAGGGTAAAAGATATCAATAATCTGCTGGCAGCAGGCATGATGATCACTTCAGATCATCATGCACATATGTCAACAAGGAATACTGTATGTTGTATGGGCCAGGGCCAGGCGGCAGGGACTGCTGCTGCTTTATGCGCCCTTAGAAAGAACGGGATCAGGGAACTGCCTTATGAGGATTTGAAAAAAGCATTGAAGAAAGATAATGTATATCTTGAAAGCTGATCATTTTATCCTGGACTGACGAAATCTTCAAAATCCGGATCCTTAATTCTTTTTAGTACGGGCTATCACAAAATATAACAGGAATCCCAGTGAAATAGCTATCAGCTCAATGCCGAACTGCAGAAAGAATACCATCTCATCCGGTCTGCTATTCGCATTGTACCCGTTTCTGTTTATCAACGCTATTATCAAAAGCCCCAATCCGGCAAACAGTGTTACAAGACCCCATTTAAGTGTTGGATAGCTGTTCACTTCCTGGTTCGTCAGAGGCTCAAGAATACCGGCTTTATCTAAATGTCCTGACTTAATTATCTTCCGCTTTAATAAAAAGTCTGTAGAGATCTTTATAAGCATGTACATACCTGCGAAAATAACTCCTGCCATTAATGCATCTTCCATAATAAATATATTTAATGTTAATACTGACAATAAGTCGTCAGTGATGCTTAAATGTTGCATAAATTGTATTTTTTTAATGTTTTTGCAACATTTTTACCTGATTAAAGACTAATAGGTCAGAATGGACGATAAAACCCTTGTTGAAAAGATCAGGGAAGGTGATATGCCTGCTGTGAGATTTCTTGTAGAAAACTACAAGAATCTCATATGGCATATCATAATATCAGTTTCAGGACGTAACAGTGATAATGAGGATCTTTTTCAGGAGGTCATTTACAGGATATTTAAGGGATGCAGGAACTTCAGAGCAGATGCTCGTCTGTCTACATGGATCGGTTCTATCGCCCATCATGTCTGCGTAGATTATGTAAGAAAAAGGCGAAAAGAAACCGATCTGATAGCAAGTGAGTCGGATCTGATGGCCCTGCAAAATTCTTTCAGACATGCCGTACCGGAACAGACTGGGAAAGAAGATCTGAACAAATTAGTTCTGGGAATCATCTCAAAATTGCCGGCAGATTACAGAACCGTAATTACATTGTACCATCTTGAAGAATGTTCGTATAAAGAAATCACAGAAATCACAGGAATGCCGGAAGGCACTGTAAAAAGTTACATTAGCCGGGGGAGGAATCTGTTAAGGGAGGCATTGATAACACAAGTACCGGACATCGTTGAAATATTGAATGATTTTTAAAAACAATCGTGAGATCGTTACAGAATGAAAACAGAAAAAACTGAGAACACAGACCTGGATGTAATTTTCCGGGAAGCACTAGAGGCTGATGATAAATTTATTATTCCTGATGGGCTGGCTGAAAAAACGATAAGGAAGCTCGAGAAAAAAATCCTTCTCAGAGAACTGATATTTGAACTACTGATAAAAGTCATAATAATAACAGGCAGCCTTGCCATACTTATGGGTGTCTTCATAATGCTTAAGGGAGAGGCCATACTTTACTATTTATCAGCCATTTCAGGATATAACTGGCAAAGAATTTTACCAATCCTCATTCTGATACTAATTACTGTTCTGATAGATCAGGTCGGTGTAAGATTCTACAATGAGATCAACGAAATGCAAACTGGTATTGATAATTTCAGAAAACTCCGGATCAAATAATATCCGGTTATCACACTCAGAACTGACTGGCAGAAATCAAACCTTTTTCAGGGTCTTCTGAAGTTCCTGAATTTCATTCGAAAGATTATTTAGCAGCCTGTGATTTTGATCAGTAAATCTGGCTGTTACATACTGAATATAGAGTCCCATATTCTCTTCGACACTCGCTAATCCGGTATCTTTCAGGAAATCGGCCCTGAATTCGTTAAATCTGTTATTTGATCCGATGAAAGCCATAATGTTACAATATTAAGTTAGTAATTATAAATCGGGTGCAAGATGCAGGGTGCAAGCTTCTTAATTCCCCCTTTGAAGGGGGTAAGGGGGATGTTTTTTGATGCATGTTACAAGCTTCCTGATTCCCCCTTTGAAGGTTGACGCGTAGCGGAAATCCCGCTTCGGCGGGAGTGGTAAGGGGGATGTTTTTGCATGATGCAGGGTGCATGGTGCATGGTAATTAGTTATACAAAGTAAAATTAATATTTTACAAATTACCTGAGGGAAGAATGGATGATCAGGATTGCGAATTAATCATAAATTTGCTTCGGTTTTCTATCAGGATGTAAATGGATCTGAATTTTTGCAGTCTAAGCAGCGGCAGCAGCGGTAATTGCTACTACCTGGGAAATGAGTTTCACGGAATTCTTATCGATGCGGGCATTCCGGGAACTTCGGTTCGCAAGTTCCTGGAAAAAATGAACATTTCAATGAAAACGATCATGGGTATCCTGATAACCCATGAACATATAGACCATATAAGAGGTCTTGAGCTACTTACCAGGAAGTTTTCCCTCCCTGTTTTTACAACTCAAAAAATACGCTCATGTATACTTAAATCTCAGAATCTTGCTCCCTCAGCTACAATAATTGAGATAGCCCTGAAAAAGAAGTTCAATGTGGCCGGATTTGACATAGAAGCTTTCCCGGTTTGCCATGATGCCTCGGAGACAATCGGTTTTCACATCTCTGCCGGGCAGAAAAAAATAACAATTGCTACTGATCTCGGGCATATATGCGAAAATGCAGCGCCATATATTAAGGCGGCCAACCTCCTTGTAATAGAATCAAACTATGATGAGCAAATGCTTATCAACGGACCCTATCCCTATTTCCTGAAAAAAAGGATACACTCAGACCACGGACATCTGGGCAATAATCAGGCATCTGAATTTCTTGCTGAAAACATTAATAGCAATCTCACCCATATATTCCTTGCACATCTGAGCAAAAACAACAATACCCCTCAGAAAGCACTCGAGACCTTATATAAAACCCTTTCGGACAAAGGTATAGTCCTGAACGGACATCAGCATATTTCTGTCCTTGACCGTAATATTCCGGGAAACATTGTAAAGCTTACATGTCAATAAGCTTTGCCTCGATTCTTGATTTTGTATCATTTCAGGACCTTAGTCCCAAAAATAAATTTCCCTCTCCACCATGAATCATTTAAAGATGTTATTGTTACACCATTGCTTGTCGATGTATGGATAAACTCATTATTCCCGATACATATGCCTGAATGGGTAATGAAATTATCAGTTCTGTATGATCTGATAAAAAATACAAGGTCGCCCTTTCTCAAATCCTCCATCCTGGATATTATTTTTCCATACCTCGCCTGTTCTTCAGAGTTATGAGGCAAAGAGACACCGTATTTTCTGAAGACTGCAACAAGAAGTCCCGAGCAATCCATGCATTTGCTTGTTGTTCCACCCATGCAATGAGGAACTCCCAGATACTGTCTTGCAGTACTTATTATTGCATCGGCACTTATATTGCTGTTATTTATGCTTTTTTCTATACCTCCGCTTATAAAACGGTCAAGCCTTTTTTCTTCTGCTTTGGTTTCAATATTGCCGAAGGTCCGGGATGGAGATAAATTTCGTGTACAAGCGGCAGAAATAATGCAGCAAACAACAATCAGTATAACTAAGGACCTTTCCCTGATTAATGATCTTATCATCCTGCTGCTTGTATAAGTTGGATTTTTATCTTGGCTTGAACCATATTCCTGCATTAAAGGACAGGAAAGATTCCCTTGCTCCTCCTCCTGCCTGAACCAATAATCCGGGACCGATATTCAATGCAGTGTTACCGGCAAGCTTAATATTTATGCCGGCACCTGCATTTATGAATAATTGTGTCAGCTTATCAAAATCCTCCGTACTAATCAGAATCCCTCCCCTTGCCATGAAATAAGGTGAAACTCTTGTCCTGTTGATAGTAAACCTCAGATCTCCGAAGAGAGGGAATAGTTTGCCGCTTTCATAGATCATTATCCCGGCGCCCATGGCTCCGCTCATACTCTGGTTTACACCCAGTCCTCGCAT
Organism: uncultured Rikenellaceae bacterium; assembly: GCA_964399575.1. Taxonomy (GTDB): domain Bacteria; phylum Bacteroidota; class Bacteroidia; order Bacteroidales; family VadinHA17; genus LD21. Next base: position 15,912 of record CAYNRI010000006.1, on the reverse strand, counting down.
ATTCCACTGATAGCCATGCGTTGTTGTAAACCCATAGAAGTAATCCGCAAAATCAGAGCTTGTTCCTGCCAATCCATATCCGCCTGTCAGCTCATTTATTGTAATATAACCCGATCCTGTATTAAGGGTTATGGGACGTCTTCTTTGCGCATCTGCCAGATTTGATAAGAACAATATCAAAACACAGATCGCAACTATTTTCCTTATCTCTCCGGAATGAACCATTTTTTATGATAATTTTTTAAACATACCTTCATAATCCTTTTCTAAAACCTTGAAAGCAGATCTTTCACAGCATCCTTATGAACCATAAAATCCATTATTTTCAGCTTAATATAATCTTCTGAAAAGAAATAATATCCGAACTCCTCAGCATTAAGATCATTATTGCGTGAACCTGATCCGGAATCCTTTACAAGGTACCAGTCACTGCCGTCTTTCTCCAGGTATCCCACCAAATGCATCCCGTGATCATCTGTTGTTGTTCTGTTGGAGAACCTGAACTGCCGGGCATCATCATTTATATAGGCTGAAGGTATGTCGAAATCAGGAATAACAGCACATTGTGTTTCACGGTCAAATCCCGGTTCGGATACATCCCCTCCAATACTGACTGTATAACCCATTCTTACAACTGACTTTAATGCAGCCATGAAAACATCAAGAGGAACATTATGATAATCAGCACTATACCACCAGTTATCAGGAACTTTGTATTCTACCTTTTTGTAAAACGGTTCCTGAGTATATGAGAGAATATCAACATAATCATCAGGATTTAATTTAATTATCTCACTTAGGTACTGGAGAGGTGTATAGCTTTTCCCGTTCACAGTCACTTCAGCAGGAGGAACACCCATATAATGGTTCATAATTGATTTGATGGTCTCTATACCTTGTTCTTCGTTCCATGAAGAGTTTTCCTTCATTGATTCCAGGAAATCTTTCAACTCCCCGAACATGCGTTCATGATTATGGAATTTCCTTCCGTCAGTTAATCCGGTATATGTATCAGATGGAACAATTCCGTATTTTTTCCATATACGTGTAACGGCGTTTGCTTCAGAACCCTCTGCAAATGCCGAATTACCGCGTTCTCTGATATATCTCCGGGCTTTCTCCACATATTCCCAGTACACAGTGTACATTTCCGACAGTTTTACCTTCATTTTATTGATACGGTAAACTTCTGTTTCAAGAAACGAAGTCGTGCTGAAGCTCCAGCAGGTACTTGTAGCGCCTTGTGAGACAGGGTCATTATGCCATTGTCTGTTTTTATACAGATCTGTCTTATTTGGCAATGTCGCAGATGAGAGATCAATTACAAAGCTGCGGGCCGCCTCCGCCTGTTCCTTTCTCTCTTTCATCTCAAGGTCATCCCTGAGAATATGATTCTGGTAAAATCCTGGTTTACTTATCCTGAATATGGCTTTATCCTTGTTATTCTGAGCCAAAATATTCAGGGAAATCATCAGAAGAAGAAATACAGATATCCTTTGTTTCATAGATTTTTATAATTTATCATTTCTAAAAATTTCCTTGAAATCTGTCCGATGATACAGGAAAATGACTGAGATAAAGATACTAAAATGTGATAATAATCATCTCATCTTCTTCCTGTTTATTGAATCTGATAATTGTGGTAACTTTGTATTCAGAGCATGCCGGGGCTGGCTGTTAAAACATTTAACCTGAGTATAATAAAATCCGCGAAGCTGACAGAAAAAAAGAACATAATTATCTTTGGAAAGGAGCTGATAGAAAATGAAATCCGATGCCCTTACATATAGGCTCTGTCCTCTTTTTAAAACAGCATTTATCCCTTTTCTCATGGCATTAAGCTGTTCACTTAACGGACAAATAATACTGGATACATCGGCAGTTAAGCTGATAAGATACGGGATATCAAACATATATAATTGCCAGTTTGAAAAAGCTGAGATAGTTAAAGATTCGATAGCCAGAGTATATCCTGGCCATCCTGTTAATAACCTTTACAGGGGAATGTTGATTTATTGGAAAAATTTTCCCCTTCTTCCCTCCTCTCCCGCCAGAAGTACTTTTGAATCAGAGATGAACAGGTGCATTCAATTGACAGATAGCAATACTAATCGTGATCCCGCGTATGAAGCCGAATATCTGCTTATGAATCTCTGTGCAAGAGGACTACTGATTACATTTTATGCCGACAATAACATAAGCGGGGAAGTAATTTCAATAGTAAGGCAAACCTACAGGCCTCTTATGAATTCATTCAACTATACTTCACATTGCCCTGATCTGCTATATTTTACCGGTTTGTACAACTATTACAGGGATGCATACCCCAAAGTCCATCCTGTTTATAAAGTTGTTGCATTCTTATTTCCACACGGTAATATGAATCAGGGCATTGTTGAGCTTGAAAGATGCTCCGAAGAATCTATGGCCTTACAGGCAGAATCATTGTTCATCCTGTCATGGATAAGAATGCATTTTGAGAATGATTACCTTAAAGCATTTCCACTTTGTGAGAGGCTGATAGCTAAATATCCTGATAACATTCTGTACAGCTCAATGTACATAAAGAGTCTTCTTGCACTAAAGAAATACACGGAGGCGGAAGATTATATCAGAAGAACAGGCAATGAAATAAATAATCCTTTTTATGGTGCTGTACTGAATATATTCAATGGTTTGATCAGAGAGAAAAAGTATAACGATTATCCCCTTGCCAGGCAGCTATACCATACAGGGATCGGAGCCCTGTCTGCCTATGAACCATACGGGAACGGGTTTGCAGCTTTTGCATATTTCGGCCTGAGCCGGATAGCTGACAATGAAAATGACAAACAATCCAGGAGATACTATCACAGAAAAGGCATGGATCTTACTGATTTTAAAGCGCTGACCTTTGATGACTGATCTGAAAGGCCCAGGTCACAACTGAACCAGGTATTTTACAGTCTTATTATTCTTTCTGGCATATTCAATCTCTCTTCCTGTTGATTCGCCAATATATCCTCCCGGGTTTATAACAAAGATCTCATCTGCCATGTCTATCTTGCGAAGATGCATATCATCAAGCATCTCCTTTGTATTCTCTGACCATACTTCATTATCGCCTGAATGCCCGAACAAGCCAACGCTTAAAACTATATTCCCTTCAAGTGTCAGTCTCTTTTGAGCAGCAGTGAATTCGTCCCTGAATCTTGTACTTCCGCATAATGTTATGACTTTGTATTTCCCTGTCATGCCTTATAAGTTAAATTAATATTACTATCAGGAATCAATAATACAACTTCTAAAATCGCTTGAAAATCAATTTATTTACCCCTACCCCAAGGGGAGTAAATTGATTTTCTTCGCTCCCCTTGGGGCCGGGGTAAACGAAGAAAATCAATGAAATGTTAATCAAAATTTACTATATTTCTACAATCGGAATTTCCCCGGTATGGACAAATATCTGAAAAATCTTATTACGGGTGGCGAGAATCAGAAGCTTGATTTCAAATATTGCGTATCTGACAGCAGGAAGATAGCCAGAACCCTTGTGGCTTTTTCAAACAGTGAAGGAGGGACGCTTCTGATCGGAGTAAAGGACAACGGAAGGATTTCCGGGATCAGATCCGAGGAAGAGATCTATATGGTCGATACAGCAGCACAGCTGTTTTGCAGACCTGAAATAAATTACAGGATCAGACAACATAAAGTTGGACTAAAATCGTTGCTTGAAGTAGAGGTAATCAAAGGGGAAAAAAGGCCATACCAGGCAAAAGACGAAAATGGAAGATGGCTTACCTACTTCAGACATAAGGATCAGAATCTGATTGCAAACAAGGTATTACTCCTTATCTGGAAAAAACAGGTGAAAAAAACCGGTGTCATTGTGAAGTTTGGCGCAGCTGAAAATTCCCTGATGAATCATCTTTCAGAAAAGGGATCCGTCACACTGTCAAAATTCCGGAAGATAGCCGGTATTTCATCCCGCAGGGCTGAATCAATACTGGCCAATCTCATTATACTTAAAATACTTATAATGAATCCTTCAGAAAAAGGTTACACTTACGAACTCAATCCGGAAGTCCCCCTTGACATGAGTCAATAAAGTCCCTTCCGGAACCGGTTATTCAGACTCCTTTCAAGATACAGGTACAGTACAGTTATTGGAAGGATATTACTTGTAATTCACAAGTTCCTCCTTAGTCTTCCTTGCGGAAGCTGCCGATGAAGCATCAATATCCTTTGAAACATGACCGACCCTGAGCAAAGCGATTACCTTATAACCTTCAGGGACACCAAGTGCCTGTCTCTTCGCAGAGTTAATTATTCTCACAGGTCCGGTATAAATGCGGGCTCCCAATCCCAGTGCCTGAGCAGCCAGATACATGTTTTCAGTGGCCAGTGCACAATCGAAGTCATAGCTTATCCCCTGATCGGCTGTTTCGGGTGCAGAAACAACAAAAACTATATTACCGGGATTAGCATTGGTAATGGCGCTGGCAACAAGTGCAGAATCTTTCAGAACTGTAAACTTCCATGGTTGTCCGTTCCTGGCGCTGGGGGCCTTTAAGCCGCTTCGAACTATCAGATCAATGTCAGTATCTGATACAGGATCTGAGGTGAACATTCCTGCCGAATAGGCAGATAGTATGTGGTCAACCAGATTATTGCCGGCAGACTGAGCATTCAAAAGTGCAGCAGATGAGAATATCATCAATAATACTGCTGTGGCTGTTAATGTTTTCTTTCTCATAGTAATTTTTTTCCTGAATTATTCAATAGCTGATTTTTATCCTCTTTCCCGCTTATTACAACAAACAATTAGTGTACAGATGCATCTGAGGTGACCTGTTCGGACTTTTTCAGTACCCATGAAAATTTCAGGGCCTCATCAACATGCCTTTCAACCTGAGTCTGAGAACGGTATATATATATAATCCTGCCTTCCTTATTCACTACATATGTAACCCGTCCGGGTAAAATCCCAAAAAGGTCCGACGGTACGCCAAACATCTTTCGTACCTTATTATCCTCGTCGCTCAATAAGGGAAATGTAAGATTATTGGCTTCAGCAAATCGCTTGTGGCTGTCAACAGATTGCCCGCTTATACCAATTACAATAGCATCTGCTTCATCGAATGCTTCAGACTGATCACGAAAGTTGCAAGCCTGTCTTGTACATACAGGTGATCCGTCCTTAGGGTAGAAATAAATAACAAGATTTTTACGACCAATAAGTTCTTTAATATCTATAGGAACCCCATTCTGATCTCTGAGAGAAAAATAAGGGATCTTATCGCCTTCTTTCAACGGGTCCATAATCTTTTAGAATATTAAAAAATTACAATTTAATAACCAAGCCTGCTGCTGCATAATGGAATAACGAAAAAGTATATACCTCGTCATTATCAGCTCCACCCTCAAGAATACGGTAACCGGCTTTGATCCCCACACGCCCGGATAGTTTATATGTCATTGCAAGCAAAACATCTTCAGCTCTTCCCTGGGGCGCTGCAAGAGCATCTCCCTCAAAGAGGATTGCTATTTTTTCAACCGGATTCCAGGACAGTCTGAAGTTTATTATCGGGACAAAACCCACATTGATCTTTTCACTTTGCTCACTCTCTGAAGCAAGAGCAATTTTTGCATCCCTGATCTTAGCAGTAAATCCTATCCCAAAATTGAATTTTGGTTTCTGTACAATTTCATACCGATAAGTCAGCCTGTAGGAATTGAATTTATAGGAGGCATCAATATCTGTGTTTGCAGGGAATAATACATCTTCGAAAAGTAAATCGCGCGCAATTGAACCCTGCGAATTTATTGAAAGAGGAGCATACAGAACTGAAATTATGTTACGCGGGTTAATATTATAATTCAATCTCAGGCGATAATATAATTTCCCGTCAGCCTTCAATTCTTCATTCAGTGAAAATAAAGTACCCTGATCGCCAGGAATTCTAACATCGTTGTATCCTGTGCTGACATAACCCGATTCAAGATCAAATGATATCTGAGCTTGGGTTTTCTGTATATTCAATATTATACCTAACAAAAGAACGCAGCAAAAAAACAATAATCTACTTCTCATAAAATAATACATTTAAGGTGTTAATCGTAAATTAAACAATCAAATGAAGTTAATGTTTCCTTTAAGGCTTAATTTATTTTCCGATCCGGTTTCATTACATCAGGGAGTAAAAAGTATGAACATGACTGCAGCCAGGACAGCGCCTGTCAGTGGGCCAACTACAGGAACCCAGGAATATTTCCAGTCGCTCTCTCCCTTATCAGGAATAGGTAAAAGAAAATGCATTATCCGGGGTCCCAGATCGCGAGCAGGATTAATGGCATAACCAGTTGGTCCGCCAAGCGAAAGCCCTATCCCCAGGACAACAATAGCAACGGGTAATGCGTTCAGTGCCCCCAGTCCGACTTCCGGTTCGGCCATGTATAATACTGCAAGCGTTAAAACATAAGTTCCGATCACCTCAGTTATAATGTTATGCCAATAGCTCCTGATATTCGGTATTGTACAGAATACTGCAAGTTTTGAGACGGTATCAGGAGTTGCATCGAAATGCTTCTTATAGGCAAGCCATACAAGGCCTGCGCCAAACATAGCTCCCAGTAGCTGTGCGCTCCAGTATAAAGGGATCAGTGATGGAGAGAATTTATGAGCTATTACAAGGGCCAGGGTGACTGCGGGATTAAGATGGGCGCCGCTCACCGGTGCAGCAATAAGCACTCCTGTGAACACACCAACAGCCCATCCGAAAGTGATAACGATCCAGCCGCTGTTATTGCCTTTTGTTTTTGAAAGAAGAACATTGGCAACTACTCCGCTTCCCAGGACGAGTATCATTGCCGTTCCGAAAAACTCTGCAAAAAATTGATTCATATTTTAAAAATTTAATGTGCTGCCCATGATTCAGTTGCTTTCACAGCCCTTCGCCATCCATTTATAAGTGTTAAGGTTGCTTTTGCAGGAATTGAGGGGCTGAAAGTACGGTCAACCTGCCATTGCTTCTTTATTTCCGTGGTGCCCGACCAGTATCCTGTTGCAAGTCCCGCAAGGTAAGCTGCACCAAGAGCTGTAGTTTCAGTGATTTTAGGTCTCACAACATTTGCCTGCAGCAGATCAGCCTGGAACTGAAGGAGGCCATTATTTACTGTAGCTCCGCCGTCAACCCTCAATTCCCTGATATCTATCCCTGAATCTTTCTTCATAGCTAGTAAAACTTCCAGGGTCTGGTAGGCAATACTGTCAAGAGCAGCCCTTGCAATATGAGCTGCGGTAGAACCCCTCGTCAGTCCTGTGATAGTTCCCCGGGCATGCTGGTTCCAGTAAGGGGCTCCCAGCCCGGCAAATGCCGGAACAAAATATACTCCGTCACTGTCAGCCACCTTTGAAGCAAGAGTTTCAACATCAGCCGATTTTCTTATCACCCCCAGGCTGTCACGCAGCCACTGGACAACTGCCCCACCGATGAAAATGCTTCCCTCCAGGGCATAATTTGTTGTGTTTCCTATCTGCCATCCGACAGTTGTAAGCAGACGACTTTTTGACCTGACCGCTTCTGTCCCAATATTCATCATCAGGAAACAGCCCGTTCCGTAAGTGTTCTTTACCATGCCCGGTTCGATGCACATCTGCCCGAAAAGTGCAGCCTGCTGATCTCCTGCAATACCTGCAACAGGGATGGCTGAAGAAAAGTTACCTTTTGTATGGCCATATAATTCACTTGATGATCTGACTTCAGGAAGCATACTGAGAGGAATATCAAACATCTTCAGCAATTCGTCATCCCAGTTCAGGGTGTGGATATTAAAAAGCATTGTCCGTGAAGCATTTGAAACATCAGTTATATGTAAGCCCCCTTTAGTAAGGTTCCATACAAGCCATGAATCGACAGTCCCGAATGCGAGTGTCCCCCTGTTTGCTTTTTCACGCGCCCCTTGCACATTGTCAAGTATCCATCTGACTTTAGTGGCTGAAAAATATGCATCAATTATCAACCCGGTTTTTTCAAGGATCTTTTTTGCATATCCATCCTTTTTCAGCTTATCACAGAAATCTGCAGTACGCCGGTCCTGCCATACAATGGCTTTATAAACAGGTTCGCCGGTTATACTGTCCCATACAAGAGTAGTCTCGCGCTGGTTAGTGATACCTATACCTTCAATATGCCTGCTTTCAATACCCGCTTTGGCAATTGCTTCCATAGCGACTCCTGCCTGTGTCGACCATATCTCCTCAGGAGAGTGCTCAACCCAACCCGGCTTCGGATAGAATTGTCTGAACTCCTTCTGGGCGGTGGCAACCGGCAGACCATTATTATCGAACACTATTGCCCTGGAACTGGTGGTCCCCTGGTCTAACGACAGTATGTACTTCTTCATATTTTTCAAATTAGATCCGGGAAAATAATGAATTATTAAATAAACATGTGAAGATAAAAAATATCCCGGATCTGATCTTTCAGCATCTTAACAGTTTTCAGATCATCAGATTTTTTGGGTATTTTTACCGGAAAAATTACAAGATGAAGAAGTTTTTCTCAATAATACTATTCGTTTTATTTACAGGGATTATAAATGCTCATCCGTGGAAACCATCACATTATGTTATAATTGACACCGATGGCGGCATTGATGATATTAAAGCTATATCAATGCTTCTTTCTTCTCATGATGTAAGAGTGCTTGCAATAACCGTGTCTCCGGGAGTCCTTTCAGCCGAAGAAGCTTATATAAAAATCAGAAGTCTGCTAAATTCATATTACCATGAAGGATTGCTTGTTGGTATCAACCGGATTGCAAGCCATAAACCGACAGATCATGCTCTCGCGAAAGAAAGCATCTGGGGCAACGAAAAAGGAATTGACATTAACAAAGCGCCTGATATATTACCTCTTCTGAAGGATGTTTTGTCGACTGAAACAACCAAGGTAAGTTTCATAAGCCTGGGCAGCTTAAATACAGCTTATCTGGCAATAAGGGATCTGCCGTTGTTCAGGGAACAGGTAAAGGATATAATCTGGAGCGCCGACGGCGCAGATGATAAGGAAGGATTTAATTATAATATCGACAAAAAGGCTTCTGAAGCAATATTGAAACAGGAGATTCCTGTAAAAATTATCAGAGCTTTTGAAAGGGGCAACACTGTTTTCTACGATGATGAGATCCTTAAATCATTGAGTGATGTTAAAACTCCCTATAGCAGTAGAATTTCAGGGTTTCTTAAGTCAGAATCAGCAAAAACACACAAGTTTGCGTATTCTGCAGTTGATGAAATGGCAGTTGTTTTTCTGCATTATCCGGCACTTTTCGTTAATAAGACAGCAGGAAACATATCTGACTGCTCCCCGGGTGACATTAATGGCATAAGGGAAAGTTTAATAAGGATCTTTGCAGGAGAGACTGTTGAAGAAAATCAATTAATAAAAGAATTACCACTTGATCCGGCTTTCTATTTTGATGATATCAGTTTATATGTTAATGAGATCATCGATAAATATGGCCATGATGAATGGACATCGGGGGTCTTTTCAAGCGAAATGCACAGGCATCTGGGGGTCTTTGAGATAATAGGAGTAAAAATGGGCATACGGGCTATTGAGTATTTCAGTGCCGGTGTCGATGAGTTCAAGGTGCTCACTTTTGCAGGGTCCAACCCACCCCTGAGCTGTATGAATGACGGGCTTCTTGTAAGTACAGGCGCCACACCTGGTCACGGCCTTCTTACTGTAAGTGACGATCCTGCTAAAAAACCAGGAGCCCAATTCACATATAAAAACCGTAAGATAAGGATTACATTAAAACCGGAACTGGCTGAAAAAATAACTGCAGAAATGAAGGAGATTAACTTTATTTACGGCCTTGACAGTGACATTTACTGGGAGCTTGTCAGAAAGAACACAATTAAGTACTGGAAAGACCTTGATCGTCACGAGATATTTGTTATCGGGGAAGTAAATTAGAAAATACCTCTCTTCAGGGCCTGAAGCCCGCAGAATATTTTTAGTTATTTATTATACTCATCAAAGAAATCATTCCCTTTGTCGTCAGTGAGTATAAAAGCTGCCATATTTTCGACTCTGATCTTCCTGATAGCTTCCATCCCAAGGTCCTCAAAATCCACAAGTTCCACTGATTTGATATTCTCAGCTGCCAGTATTGCTGCCGGACCACCTATAGAACCAAGAAAGAAACCTCCATATTTCCTGCATGACTCAATAACAGCCCTGTTTCTGTTACCCTTGGCGACCATTATGAGTGATCCACCAAGACTCTGGAAAAGATCAACATAGGTGTCCATTCGGCCTGCAGTTGTGGGACCGAAGCTGCCCGACGTCATACCGGCAGGTGTTTTTGCAGGACCAGCATAATAAACCGGATGATTTTTAAAGTACTCAGGCATTGGCTTGCCTTCATCGATCATTTTTTTAATACGCGCATGAGCTATATCCCTGGCAACAATAAGTGTTCCGCTCAGATTAAGCCTTGTCTTGACAGGATACTTTGTCAGCTGGGCCAGGATCTCTTTCATTGGCCTGTCAAGATCGATATCAACCGGTTTATCTAGTTCGGGAGCTTTTGCAGGCAGAAATCTGGCAGGATCTTTTTCGAGCTCTTCGATGAAAATACCTTCCTCAGTGATCCTTGCCTTTAAATTCCTGTCGGCACTGCAGCTTACTCCCATACCCACAGGGCATGAAGCTGCATGGCGGGGTAACCTTATCACCCTGACATCATGAACAAAATACTTCCCTCCGAATTGAGCCCCTACTCCATATTCATGACAGATCTTCTCGATTTTCTTCTCCCACTCCAGGTCACGGAAAGCTCTTCCGCTCTCTGAACCCGCTGTGGGAAGATGATCCAGATAACCGGCAGAAGCCTCCTTTACTGTTTTCAGTGTTGCCTCAGCAGAAGTGCCTCCAATAACAAGCGCCAGATGATAGGGAGGACAGGCTGAAGTACCGAGATCCCTTATCTTTTCCTTAACAAATTTTGTAAGCGACTCTTCGTTCAAGAGGGATTTTGTCTGCTGATATAGAAAAGTCTTGTTGGCAGAGCCTCCTCCTTTTGTTATAAAAAGAAATTCATAGCAGTTTCCTTCTGTGGAGTAAATATCTATCTGTGCGGGCAGGTTTGTGCAACTGTTCTTTTCATCAAACATTGAAAAAGGAACGATCTGCGAATATCTCAGGTTCTTTTCCTGGAATGTATTATAAATACCTTTTGAGAGGTAAAGTGCATCATTTACTCCAGTCCAGACCTGCTCTCCCTTCTTGCCAATCACAATAGCTGTTCCGGTATCCTGGCACCAGGGGAGATCGCCCTTTGCAGCAATAACTGAATTGCGAAGCATCACATAGGCGACAAACCGATCATTATCAGTTGCTTCAGGATCTTCTAATATTGAGGCAAGTTTTTGAAGGTGAGATGTTCTCAGATAAAAGGAAAGCTCAGATACGGCAGTTCCGGCAAGAAGCTCCAGTCCGCGGGGATCAACCTTTAGTATTTTCCTGCCATCGGCATCTGCGACCTTAACGTAATCCTTTGTCAGAAGCCTGTACTTTGTAGTATCCTTATCGATCCGAAACGTCTTCTCATATATAAATCCGGCCATAAGAATATTGTTAAATTATTAAAAACGGAATAATTATCGGGGGCTTATCAAAGCCTATATATACCAAATATACAAATAAATACGGAATTAAAAGATAACAAAAATCATATATTTTCTATCTCGGAGAAACTGAATTTCCTTCCTGCCCTGATACCTTTGGGTGTCATTTCGAGGGTGCAGCATTCCACCTTTTCATCATGCTGAAATACAAGGATATAATTGTTTTCAAGAGCCTCTGTGAGTATTTGTTTCTTCTCTTCTATCGTTTTCAGGGATTCAATATCATAGCTCATATTCCAGATTAAAGGTATATGGGCAGTTGTAGGTATAAGATCGCCTGTATAGACAATCGTTTTGCCTTTATATCTGATTACGGGTATCATCAATCCGGGTGTATGTCCGAAACACATCCTTAACGAAAAATCCCTGAGAAAAGAACTTTCATCATCATCTATAAGATTAAGCCGGCCGCTATCTCCTAAAGGAAGGATATTCTCTTCCAGAAAAGCATCCTGCTCACGAAGATTATTCTTAACAGCCCATTCCCACTGATATCTGCTTACATGGTAGCTTGCCCCCGGGAAAACAAGCTCATATCCTGTTCTGTCGCTATTGTTCCTGACACAGCCTCCGCAATGATCGGCATGGAGATGAGTCAGAACAACATCAGTAATGCTTTCTTGTGAGTATCCCCTGTTTTCCAGACCTTTAACAAGACCCTCTCCGTTATGAAGATAGACGTGACGGAAGAATTTTTCATCCTGCTTATCACCCCATCCTGTATCGACAAGGACAATACGTCCCTCTGTTTCCACAATAAGGGAACGCAGGGTAAGAACAATAAGATTATTCTGATCAGCAGGATAAACTCTCGACCACAAAGCTTTTGGAATTACCCCGAACATAGCACCCCCGTCGACCCTGAAATTCGCAATATTGAACAGATGAAGCTTCATACTTTATAGTTTGATTTACTTTATTTTGGACTGAAGGCTTTTGTTCTTTTTTGAAGTCATCTGGTACATTATCCTCATCAGTAATCTGATAATCTGGTAAAAGAACCAGCCTGAAAACCTCGATAACAATGTACTTGCCCGCTGATACTCTTCAATTGTGATCTGCCGGCAGTCATTCTTAAGAATTTCATGCAATGATGTCTCAAATTCAGAAGCAAATTTATCATTCAGAATATCTACATTAATCTCTATACTTGCATAATCACTTACGTGATTTAAATTATAGCTGCCAATTGTGCACCATTGACCATCAACCACGGCAACCTTTGCATGAAGATTAGATGGAAGGTATTCATAGAGCTTGATATTGTTCCTTAGAATAAAATCATAAAGAAACTCTGTAGCTCTTTTAAACATGGGCGTGTCAGACTCGGCGGCAAGGACTATTTTGATTTCAACGCCTCTCATACTAGCATTGCGAAGCAGGCGCCTTTCATTTCGTCCGGGTAAAAAATAGCTGGCCAGTATTATCATTCTCTTCCTCGAATTCTTGAAGGCTGAACGGTAACTTCTGAGGATTTCAATTTTATTCCTGTACCAGTTATTTTGAACTACCCTTAACTTTATGTCCTCCTTATAAATCAGGGGATTGTTAACAGTTTCATGTGAAAGTTCAGTTTTTGGAATGAATCTTTTATTCCAGAGTTTCTTCAGTACCGATAGTACATGTATACATTCAGGGCCCCTTATAAGAACAGCAAAATCAAGCCATTCCTTCCTTCCCGGTGTTCCATGGTAGCGGTCGGCAAAGTTCATCCCACCGATTACTGCAACCTCACCATCACACATAACTACTTTAACATGAAGTCTTAGGCTTAGCTGGAAACCTTTTGTAATGAAAGTAGGTGAGAAGAATCTGAAAAGGATACCGGAATCTTCTATCCTGTCAACAAGCTCTTTTGATAGGTATTTTGTTCCGAAAGCATCAAGAAGCATATAAACACGGACACCTCTCAGTGAGGCCCTTATGAGTGCATTGAATATCCTGGTGCCAGTCTCATCCTCATCAACAAGATAAGCATGAAAATGAATAAATTGCCTTGATTCGTCAATCAGCTTTTCAACAGCTGTAAAAAAAGGCTTGCCGCTCTGAAGCAACTCAACATAATGTCCGCCTTTGTACTCAGGTTTCTGAGAAGATCGTACCATGTATTCTACGTATCTGTTACAATTTACAAATATAAGACTTTAGAACCTGAGAGTATATTGACAAATATTCTTTACATTGCCTGATTGAAAACAAAATTATACTACAACACACAAATCAGATGTAAGATAATAATCACCGTCAACGGAGAGATTATAATAACAGGAAGAATGCTTTTCAGATGAGAATACACCTTATAGCTATTGGAGGTGCTGTGATGCACAATCTGGCAATTGCCCTTAAACTGAAGGGTTATGAAGTCACCGGATCTGACGATGAAATATTTGAGCCTTCAAGATCCAGGTTAGCCGGTTACGATCTTTTGCCCCCGAAGGAAGGATGGGACCCCGATCGTATCACAGGGGGAATTGATGCAATCATATTGGGGATGCATGCAGCTAAAGATAATCCGGAATTGGTTAAAGCAGAAGAACTTGGTTTAAAGATCATGTCCTTCCCTGAGTATATCTATGAGCAGACAAAAAACAAGAAGAGAATTGTTGTTGCAGGAAGCCACGGAAAAACTACGACAACTGCAATTATAATGCATGTATTCAGATCTCTTGGAATAAGCTTCGATTACATGGTCGGATCAAACATTGATTCTTATGAGTCAATGGTCGGGTTGTCCGATAAGTCGGAGATAGCTGTCCTGGAAGGAGATGAATACCTGACATCAGCACTTGACAGAAGGCCCAAATTCCATTTGTATAAGCCGGATATTGCCATTCTGAACGGTATCGCATGGGATCATATGAATGTTTTCCCGACATTTGAAAATTATGTTGAACAGTTCAGGATCTTTATTGATTGCATCGAAGAAGGAGGTACTTTAATTTATTATGAGGGAGATAAAGAAGTAAAAAAGCTAGCCCTTGACGCAAATAAAAAAATAAAAAAAGTCCCATACAGGATACACGGATTCTTTCAGAATAAAACGGGTTTTTACGGTGCAACACTGAATCGTGTAATACCTTTGAAGATCTTTGGCGAACACAATATGCAAAACCTCTCGGCTGCAAAAGAAGCTTGTCTTGAAGCCGGCATCACCGAAGATGATTTCTATAAAGCAGTTCAGAGTTTTGAGGGCACTTCGAAAAGGCTTCAGAAGCTTATTGAAAATCAGAACGGTATAGTTTACCTCGATTTTGCACACTCACCATCAAAGGTGAAGGCAACTGTCGAAGCTGTATCATCAAGGTATCCCGGTAAGAGAATTATAAGTTGTCTCGAATTGCACACTTATTCAAGTCTCAATATTGATTTTCTTCCAAATTACAAAGGAACTCTTGATAAGGCAACATTCCCGTTTGTTTATTTCAATCCGCATGCCCTTAAGATTAAAAGGCTGCCCTCAGTTAGTGCAGATGAGATTAAAGCTGCATTTGGAAATACAAAATTATCAGTGTTTGACAATTCTGCAGAAATGTTTTCGTTTATTCAAAAACAAAATTACAGGGATTGTGTTTTCCTTTTTATGAGCTCTGGTGATTTTGATGGATTTAATTTACGTAAATTGGCTGAAAATTTAATAACTACATAATTAATATATTGATATGAAAAGAGTTATACTTCTAACATTATTATTTACATTTTTCGTCGTTTCTTCAAACGCACAGGAATACAGGACAAGCCTGGGATTAAGGGCAGGTCTTCCGTATGGTTTGACTGTTAAGCATTTTCTTAGTAAAACAAATGCAGTTGAGGGTGTGTTGGCCGGCAGTTACGGTGGTTTCATTATAACAGGGCTTTATGAAAATGAGCATTGGACAGGACAGTATCCGGGCCTGAACTGGTTCTGGGGAGTTGGCGGTCATGTTGGTTTCTGGGATGCCGGAAGGAATCCGAATATTAATGATACCTATACAGGATCAGTTATCGGTGTTGACGGAATCATAGGGCTTGAGTATACTTTCGAGGAAATACCTTTAAACCTTTCGCTCGATCTGCTGCCTTCTGTTAACCTTATTGGTTACACCGGCTGGGGTGGAATAAACGGAGCCCTGTCAATCAGATATGTCTTCTGAAAAGCTTAAGGAATTACCCGGCAGGGGATACATGTAATGCATTGATCTGTTTTTTCTTCAAAAATATTTTGCATTGAGGAAAAAACGTATTTTCTTTGCATC